>DASROX010000042.1:0-18381 GCA_035646675.1 Saccharimonadales bacterium (SeqCode) | reverse complement strand
TACTCATCAAATAAGAGTGCATTTTTTCGCCTACGGTCATCCATTGGTCGGAGACAATTTATATTGCACCAAAAAAACAAAAACCAAAAATGAAAAGATTAATCTAGGGCGCATATTCCTAATGGCTAGCCAATTGTCATTCTCGGATCTTCAAGGAAAGACTCGCGAATTTTCTCTAGCCCTGGCACCGGAATTGGAAGCCTTCTTGCCTAAATTTTAAAATAACTAAAATAACCTGAGCACATTTTGACTATCCTGCTAGTTTTTAGTATAATAGCAAATATAATAAGTAAAAAATAATTAATAAGCAATAATAAATAATTGCATAAACTTATGAAAAAGCATCTTAAGCGCCTAGCGCAATCCAAAACGACGACCAATGTGGTGTTGCCAATCATCCTGGTTATAGTTCTGGCTTTAATCGGTTATCTAACTCTAAAAAAGCCGATGGTAAAAAATCTAAGCTCAGATGAGGCTAAAAATACAGCCGAAACTTTCATTAACGAGTTCTTAATGTCTGGTGGTAATAAGGCAACGATTAAAGATATTAGTGAAGAGTATGGTCTTTACAAATTAAATATCGATATCGTTAGCGATGTGGTTGAATCATACATCACTAAAGATGGAAAGTTGTTTTTCCCTCAAGCTTTAAATATTGAAGAAATGGGAGCGCAAACAGCCGACGCTAATCCTCAAGCTACCACCGCTGTTGCTCCAGCTGATTTGCCAAAGAATGACAAACCAGTAGTAGAGTTATTTGTTATGAGTCATTGTCCATACGGAACTCAAATTGAAAAAGGCATTTTACCAGTAGTTGATCTTTTGGGTAAAAAAATGGACTTCCAATTGAAATTTGTAGATTACGCGATGCACGGAGAAACGGAATTAAAAGAAGAAATGAATCAATACTGCATTAACAGTACTCAACCGGATAAATATTACAATTACCTAAAATGTTTCTTGACTGATGGCCAAACTGATTCTTGCCTAGCTTCTACCGGAATCAATACCAGTAAAGTTGATAGCTGCGTTAAGACTACTGACGCTAAATACAAAATTACCGAAAACTTTAAGAATAAAGTTGGTTATCAAGGAAGCTATCCTGGCTTTGATATCTACAAAGCGGACAACACCAAGTATGGTGTCGGCGGTTCTCCAACCTTGGTTATCAACGGTCAAACCGTTCAATCCGGACGTGATCCAGAGACTTTGTTGACTACTATCTGTGCGGCTTTCAATAATCAGCCTGACGAATGTCAAACCGCTCTTTCTAGCGACACGCCAGACGCCGGTTTTGGAACCGGAACTACTAGCGGCGGTGCAGCAGCTGCAGCTTGTAACTAAAAATCAAGTTCCTCAAAGCATAAAAAAACAGACTGTGTTAACAGTCTGTTTTTTATTAAATACAACTACAATTTAAATGCGTCCGCGATATTTCTCGGCCACAATAATTTTATTAATCGCCAACCAATAAGCAGCCTGACGCAAAGTAATCTTATTTTCCGCCGCTAAATATTTTTCATAAACCGCCGTCCAATTGGTTTTCATTTTTTTATCCAAGAGTCCGCGCAAATATTCTTCATCCAGAATTTGTCCGGTCCGATTTTGGGCCCATTCAAAATAACTGGTAATAACGCCACCGGAATTAGCAAGAATATCAGGAATAATAAGCGTTCCCTTGGCAGCTAAAATTTTATCAGCCGCAAAATCAATCGGACCATTAGCCAATTCTATAATGTATTGGGCTTTAATCTTATCGGCATTAAGCTCCGTAATCTGATTTTCTAAAGCCGCTAAAATTAAAATGTCGGCATCGATTTCTAAAAGTTCGGCATTAGAAATTTTAGCACCCTCTTCAATATAATTAATCAACGATCCCGCTTCTTGCTTAAATTTAGCTAACTTATTAACATCCAAACCATTAGCTTGATAAATGCCACCTGAACTATCAGAAGCAGCCACCATAATAAAACCATCGGCTACTAATTTTTCCGCAATAAACGAACCAGCATTACCAAATCCTTGAACGGCAACTGTTAAGTTTTGTTTACCGGCCAAAAATTTGCTAACCATTTCTTTAATAACCACGTAGCCGCCTTGAGCCGTCGCATCGCCCCGCATTTTAAGGCCTCCCAGCTCTACTGGTTTTCCGGTAATCATTCCCGGCTCATGATGGCCGACAACGTGCTCAAATTCATCAAGCATCCAAGACATTATTTTACCGTTGGTATAAACATCTGGCGCGGGAATATCTTTGTCTTGACCTAAATAAGGAGCAAAAGCGCGCACATATGCGCGGCTAATTACTTCCAATTTTTGGTCACTTAAACCTTTAGGATTAAATTTAATTCCGCCCTTAGCGCCACCATAAGGAATATCCGCTAAGGAATTTTTAAGCGTCATCCAAAAAGCTAAAGACTTAACTTCATCCTCACTAACTTCAGGATGAAAACGAATCCCGCCTTTACCCGGACCGAGGGCGCGATTATATAAAATACGCCACGCGGGATATTTTTCGCCATCAACCTCTAGTTCAATATATTGGCTCTGAACCGGTTCTAAAAGGGCCTTCAGCTCTTCGTCTTTAATTCCGGAAATTACTTGAACTTCTTGCAACCGCTTCAGATTATCTGCAAAAATACTCATATATGTGGATTTAATATTTTAAATTAAACCCTCAATTTCGCTTTTTAAAGTCTCTTTATTGCGCATGCCAATAAATTCACCGATAATTTTACCGCCCTTAAAAAGTTTCATGTTCGGAATACTTTGGATACGATACTCCATAGCTAAATCCTGATTGTCGCCGTCTTCAGTATCAACCTTAGCCACTTTAATTTTACCAGCCATATCAGCTGACAATTCATCTAAAATTGGCGCCATCATCTGACAAGGTACACACCAGGGTGCCCAAAAATCTACTAAAACCGGTAAATCACTCTCTAAGACTTCGGTTTTAAAATTACTCTTACTAAGCTCCATTGCTTTTGACATAAATGTATCTGTTAATTATTTATTAATTAATTCTTTAAATATTTTTTCCATTTTTTGCTGCGAAGAAAGTTTCTCATCCAGAAGACAATAATTAAATTCATCTGCAATAATTTTTTCCATCAGCGAGGCCATGGCTGACTTAACCGCCTTAAGTTGCACAATTAAAGCGACACAATCCTGCGGGCCATCAGCCAACATTTTTTTGACTCCCTCTAATTGACCAATAATATTATTAATTCGCTGTTCACTAGTTTTCATATTATTTATAATAGCATACACCCCCCGGGGGTGTCAAGGTAATAAAAAAATTGCTAAAAATAGCAAAAATATAACTAACTGTTATAAAGATAGTTTTACTCTAAAATCAACCAATAGTTATGCGTATCTTTCTTAACGACAATCTTTTTAAATCCCGCCTGAGAAGCTAAACTCCTTAATTCACGCTTGTTAAAAGCATGGTAATAGCGCTCGCTGACTTCTTCGCCAGCACTATTTTTCCAGGGAAAAATTAAATCACCAAAATCAAGTTTATTTAAACCGATTACTTTTTTAAAAGCTTGTTTAAAGATTAAATTTCGTTTAGCGCTGGCCCATAAATTCCAATTACTAATAATAAGCTGGCCGCCGGGAGCTAATAGTTTTTTAAAATTTTTCAAAACCTGAATTCTGATGGTCGTGCTCGGAATATGTTGTAAGACAGCAATGCAAAAAATAAAATCAAATTGCTGACCAGTTAAAGCTTGCGTTTCCGCAAAATTAAGCATGCTCAAATCAATTTCTTGAAAATCACGCTCCGGATAATTAGCTCTGGCTAAATTTAACAAGATTTGGCTATTATCAATTCCTAAATACTTTATTTGTTTATCGGTGAAAGCTTCCAGTAAGCGGCCATTACCGCAACCGGCGTCTAAAATTCTCGCTCCCGCTTTAATTCCCGCCGCCAATTTAATCATTTCCGGCCACAAATATTTCTTTCGGGTCGCGTCAAACTCGGCCGCAATTTTATCATAGCTTTGTTTAGAGAGCATCCTTAGTTTTTGAACAATTTCTGGTTTCATAATTACTCACTAATTAAATATTCATGTTTTTTGCCTAATTCGGGATGTTTTTTCAAACGCGAACAAGCATCACATTTACCGCAAGGTTTAGCAGTCAAATCACCAAAATAATTAAGAATATATTCTTGGCGACAACCGGTATGATAAACGTAATTCTCCATCTCATCTAATTTTTCGTAGGCACGTTTTGCCTTTTCTTTTAAAGCTTTAAAATCTAAATTTAAATCTTCTGGTTCAACTACTTTAAGAATTTTAATTTCCGTCCCCCTAAAAGGCGGTTTATATTCCACCAAGTCTTTTTCAGCTAATTTTTTAACCGCGCGCAAAAGCGAATCTTTTTTAACTTTTAAAACAACGGCTACTTCTTCCGGAGAAAAATCCCAACCAGTCTCTAGTTCGGTGGCATACTTAAGTAATAATTTTCCCCAGATTTCTACCTGCATTTTCGAGCGCTGACCAATTAAAGCGCCAATTTCTAAAAGCGGTCGTTTAGCTTTTAAGAAAGAGCTGGAGTTCTTTTCATTCGGGCGGGAAATATAGCCTTCTTTTTCTAAGATTTTTAAAGCAGTTCCAATGGCCATCTCAGCAACACTCTCGGATAAATTTTGTCCGATTTCGGCATACGTCACTAAAACTGAAGCATCGGGATCTACTTCTAATTCCGCGCGTCGTAAAAGAAAGTCATAAATTTCTACAATCAAACGTGGTTCCGGATTATCACCTTTAATAAAAAACTCGCGCAGATATCTATCTTGTTGGTGATAAAATAATAAACAAAAACTATCAATACCATCACGTCCAGCACGACCTGCCTCTTGATAATAAGCTTCTACCGTTCCCGGCAAATCATGATGAATAACAAAACGAATGTCTTTTTTATTAATTCCCAAGCCAAAGGCATTAGTGGCCACTACTACACGAGCGGTGCCACCCATAAATTGCTCTTGTACCCAATCGCGACTACTGGCATCCATACCGGCATGATAAGCGACTGCTTTTATGTCATTATCCATTAAAAGCTCCATAATTTCATCGGTCTTAGACCGCGTACCGGCATAAATAATCCCCGCGCCTAAATCGGGATTAGTAATTAAAAAATTTAAAATATGTTCCAATTTTTGACCATTTTGTGAAGGAATAACCGCTAGTTGTAAATTAGGGCGGGCAAAACCGCTGATTACCATTTCCGAATCTTTCATGGCTAACTGTTTAATAATGTCATCACGTACTTCCGGGGTGGCGGTCGCTGTCAAAGCAACTACAGGCGGGCGACCAACAAAATTAATGGCTTCTTTAAGTCTTAAATAGCTGGGACGGAAATCATGCCCCCATTGGCTAACACAATGCGCTTCGTCAACCGCAAACAAAGAAATTTTAATTCCTTTCAAGCCTTCTAAAAATTTTTGGTTATAAAAACGTTCTGGGGCAATATAAACTATTTTATAATATCCTTGTTTTACTTTTTCTAAACGTATCTCCGCTTCATCAGGCGAAATTGAGGAATTAATAAAAGTCGCCGGAATACCGACCGCTTCTAAAGAATCAACCTGATCTTTCATAAGAGCAATCAACGGCGAAATAACAATCGTCGCCCCTTCTAAAACTAAGGCGGGAAGTTGAAAAATCAAAGATTTACCGCCACCAGTCGGTAAAACCACTAAAGTATCTCGACCGTGAAGAATATTATCAATTGCCTGTTCTTGCCCAGGTCGAAAAGACTCATAACCGTAATGAATCTTTAAAAGCTCCAATAATTGTTCCTTTTTCTTCATCATTGACAAAAATCATTAAAGGTTGTATAATAGGCTAATAATTAATAGTTCATTTTCAATTTAAAAATAAAATAGATTACATCATGAAAAAATTTTTTAAAACTTGTATCTTGTTTTTTAAGACTTCACCACTGAAACGTTGGGACATCATTATGCGTATGTCTATCTTAGGATTGCTTTCCGCTTTTATGATTTGGGGCATTATTTACGAAGTATTCGCTCACCACCTAAGCGTCTTGGCTTTTACCCCAACAACCCTAGTCATAATCGTGGCTGCCATTTGGATGATTAACCCTCCAGTCTTTGAAGCGTGGTTGCAATCCAATTCTCTTGATGATACTAAAAAATAGAAATCATCAAAAAACAAAAATAATCATCTTTCGGGGTGATTTTTTTATTCTCGCATGTCCGAATTGCGATTAAAAATCTCTAAGACATTTTTAAATAAAAAGGCGATGGTCATCGGACCAATACCGCCGGGTACCGGTGTAATATAAGAAGCTTTATCTTTTAAATCCTCAGAGTCAGCGTCACCTAAAACTTCATCACCAACTTTAGAAATTCCAATATCAATTATCACGACCCCATCTTTAACCATGTCTTGTTTGATTTTGTGCGGTTCCCCTAAGGCGCTCACAATTAAATCAGCTTTTTTAATATCTTGGCGTGGACAAATTTTAAAACCGCGCTCAACTAAAACTTCTTCTATCCCACGACCAAAAACATCGGAGTTATAGAGTGCACAAGCCAATTTTCCCGTGCCTGTCATTTTTATTTCTTCTAAACACGCAGCGACAGAAGCTAAAACAGGAGAAATAATATAATCAGGATGTTGAGGATGAAAACCATCAACGTCTTTCTCGGGATCAATGGCTTCAATTATTTTATTGGTATTAAATTTTTTAGGTAACGGTAATTGTACTAAAATCCCATCCACCGCTTCATCTTGATTTAAAAATTTTATCGCTGCTAAAACATCATGCTCGTTAGAATCAGCCTCAAACTCATAAAGCTGGGTGTCGACGCCGACTTTTACCCCTTCTCTTTGTTTCAGCGCGACATAAATTTTAGAATCTTCACGTTCACCTACTAAAATAATGGCCAAGTTTGGCCTTGGTCCATTAAGTTCAAATATTGTTTGCGTAATTTCATCTTTAATTCTTTCCGCAATTAATTTACCATCAATTAACTTTACCATAATTTATTTTATTTTGTAGGAATCGGAAATTGCTCACACATTTTCTTAATCGCTTCTTTAAGCTCCGCCAGCTTACCTTCATTATCTTTATTCATCAAGGCCTCATCAATATAAGCAGTAATCAACTTCATTTCCGGCTCTTTCATACCACGAGTAGTAACCGCCGGGGTGCCGATTCTGACACCCGAGGGATTCATTGGCGGATTGGGATCATTAGGGATTGTCGAGCGAGAAACGGAAATGCCAATTTTTTCCAAAGTCTGTTCGGCATCTTTACCGACTAAATTTTTGGAAGACAAATCTAGAACCATTAAATGATTGTCGGTTCCTCCGGAAATAATTCGATAGCCCCGCGCTAAAAATTCGGCTGCCATGGCTTTAGCATTTTTAATTATCTGGGCGGAATATTCTATAAATTCCGGTCTTAAGGCTTCGCCGAAAGCGACCGCTTTGGCGGCGGTGATATGATCATGCGGTCCGCCTTGCATTCCCGGAAAAACAGCCCTGTCTATCTGCTTAGCATATTTTTCCTTACACATAATAATCGCCCCGCGTGGACCCCTTAAAGTTTTATGCGTTGTGGTTGAAACAACATCAAAAATTGGCACCGGATTTTTTAATTGCTTGCCAGCAATCAGTCCAGCAATATGAGCAATATCAGCAAAAGTATAAGCCCCAATCTCATCAGCAATATCTTGAAATTTTTGCCAATCAATTTCCCGAGAATAAGCACTAAAACCAGCGACAATCATTTTTGGTTTTTCTCGTAAAGCAATTTCGCGCACTTCAGCCATATCAATAATCCCAGTTTCCGAATTAACGCCATATTGAACAAAATTATATAAGCGTCCGGAGAAATTAACACTATGACCATGAGAAAGATGTCCGCCGTGATCTAATTTTAATCCCAAAACTTTATCGCCCGGTTGTAAAAAGGCCATATAGACCGAAGCATTGGCGGGAGAACCGGACAAAGACTGGACATTAACATGTTCGGCGTCAAATAATTTCTTGACTCTTTCAATCGCCAAGTTTTCAATATCATCAATAATATAATTACCGCCATAATAACGATGACCAGGATAACCTTCACTATATTTGTTGGTTAGCACCGTGGCCATCGCTTCCAAAACGGCCGGGGAAACATAATTCTCAGAAGCAATTAGTTCTAATTCCTCATTCTGACGCTTTTCTTCCCTGGCAACAATATCAAAAACGGCGCTATCTTGATTTTGCAAATGGTCGTACTTCATAATTTTATAATTATTTTTGTACTTTAATCTTAATCCCGTAAGGGGCTTTTGTCAAAAGTAATTTTTTATTTGATTCGACGAAATAAAGGCCCATACATATCTTCTTTTATATCAATTTTTAACTCATTTTTATTAACTCGCTCGCTGTACTCGACCGGCGCCTCATTAATTAAAGCGAGCGGTTTCTTTTCATCCCCTTCGCCCATACATAAAACAGCGGCCGTCGCTAAACTGTCAACAACATCAACTCTTTCATAAACAAAAGGTCGCTTAAAAATATCGAGCTTGCCCTGGTATTCTTTTAAACCCTTAAAACCGGCATAACCGGTCGCGATGCCAACAACGCCGGCACGTAAAAGCAAACAACGACTATCAGTTATAATCACGCCGAAATTTTTAAGCCTATGCTTATCACAAAAATATTTTCTAATTTTGAACGCCGATTTAAAACTATCTTCGGGCAGTAAAATAAGGTGACCATCCGCATTACTTTCATCAACCCCGGCATTAGCCATAACCGTCCCGTCTTTAATCGTTAGATAGACATATTTAGTTTTTATAACCAAATCACTTTCTCCTTTTATTATTTTAACTTTATTTTTTTCATCAATATATTTTACAAGTCGTCCTTCCGCTAAGGCGATAATTTTCGAAGTGACAACTAAAATACTTTTTTCCGTGAAGATCGGAAAATATTTTTCGATGAAAGAAATTAAATTCTCATTCGGTTTAAATATTGTTGTTCGAACCGCTTTTATTTTCATACTTTAAAAAATAAATTCCTAAATAAGATAAAGGCGTATATAAAAACCCCATTAATATTTTATATAAATACCAAGGAATGCTCATTAAAATAATCGTTTTAAGCGAATAAATTCCCGCAAAAGCAATCGTCATAAAAATCGCCGAATCAAAAAGTTGCGACCAGAGATTAGATAAATTTGACTGGAGCCAAAACGCTTTATTGTTTAATCTTTTCTTAAAAAAGAAAAAAGCGTAAACATCTTGATATTCCGAAATTAAATAAGCGACGAGAGATGCGGTCGACATTCTTAAAGAAATTCCGAAAATCGTATTAAAGCTGTCTTTAAATTTTAAGCCGCTTTCCGCCCAAGGTAAAGCGAGAGAAATTAAAGAATAAATCATAAATAAACAAATACTGATAAAGCCGGCGAGGACAAAATTTTTCGCCATTTTTTTCCCATAAACCTGGCCGATTACATCGGTCGTTAAAAAAACGAAAGGAAAGAAAAAAACCGCAACCGATAAATGAGTCCCGAAAATAAACGGCATTATTTTTAAGCCGAGCGTATTGGCGGCTAAAAGCGAAACAAGATAAAGAACTAGGACGATAATAATCTTGAAGTTTACTTTTTCTAAAACCATAGTAAAAGATAATTAAATAAATAAAAAAACGTCCCGGAAGGACGCTTTAAGAAAAATCAAAAAGGTTTCCAGGTTAAAAAAATAAACTAACTAAAACAAACCCCGACCAAGTTGTGATATTTTTAGTGATTAACATAGTGTTATTATTACATATTTATTGAGCAATAACAACCAGGCGATACAAATACTAGATTTTCTTAACCATATAAGTTTTTTGTAACTTATAGCCAAATTTTTTATAATATCCTCGGACGCCTACTCCTGAAATTACGGCAATTTCTTTAATTTTATTTTCTTTCGCAATTTTTTCCGCTTCGGCCAATAATTGTCGACCCAGGCCGCTATGTTGAACTTTCTTATCACCACCAACAGAAACTAATTTACCATAAACATGAAGTTCACGGATTATGGCCGGGGCAATCGGACTATGAGCATCGATTCTTAAACGACAAAAACCATATAGAGTTTTATGGTCCCGGCTATCAGCGCTTAAGAAAAATTCCCGACCACCAGACGAGGGGTATTCAATAATGTTTATTTTTGGCGAAATAATATATCCATCTTTAACTTCGCGACAGCGAATACAATGACACTGAACACCTCTTTGTTGTAAAACCTGTCTTAAGTTAGTAATTTTATTACCGGCAACAATTGATTCTCCAGGGATATCACGAATCAATCTAATAATTCGAACATATTCCGGCACCGCCGCTTTACATTTTACAATTAAATCTTGCAGAATTTTATCACTGTACGGTTTGTACTTACCCTGCAAATACCACTCATATAATAAGCTGCCTTTAATAACAACCGTAGGATAAAATTTTATCTGATCTGGTTGAAAACGTTCATCTGTGAACAACATTTTAAACATTTTCAAATCTTTGGCAGGAGTGGCGCCCGGTAAAGCCGGCATAATATGATAAGTAATTTTAAAACCATATTCCTTAAGGAGTTTAGTTGCCTCGACCACTTCGTAAACCCCATGCCCACGTTTATTTAACTTTAAAATATCATCGTCTAGTGCCTGAACCCCCATCTCTACGCGCGTACAACCGAATTCTCTCATTTCTATTAACTCTTGCTTATTTATATAGTCTGGCCGGGTCTCTAAAGTTAAACCAATAATTCTATACCTGGCGTTTTCGTTCTTTGTTTGCTCGCGCGCGCAGGCTTTTTTTAAATTAAACAAACTAAGATTTTGTTTATAAAAAGCAGTAACTTTTATTTTAAAGCCGTCGTCATTTTTAACACTAGATAATTTTTTAACACGCAAACGAGCATAATCATTGGCCGCTCGAAAACAATTAGCAATGTACCAATATTTATATTTTTGCGGCAGATAACTCCAAGTACCACCAATCACAATAATTTCAATCTTTTCTGGTTCGTGACCATTATTTTCCAAAGCTTTTAATCTTAAAACCACTTGCTTATAAGGATCGTATTGGCAACGAATAGCCCGCATAACCGCCGGCTCATTAGATAAATAGCTGACTGGAACATTTTCTTGATGTGGACAATAGGCGCAAGTTCCCGGGCAGGGATAAGCTTTGGTTAAAACCGCCACCGGAGCAATTCCCGAAAGAGTTCTAACTGTTCTTTTTCGCAAAAGATTTTCAAAAGACTCTGATCTTTTAATAATTTTAGCAACTAAAAGCAAGCGATAGGTTCTAAAAATGTCAGAATTAAGGATGGTAGATATCTTAAATTCCCGACAATAAGCCCGTTTAACGTCCTCTAGTTGATCACGATCTGTAAGTATATTTAAATTTTCAACTATTAATTTTTTTATTGCTTCTACCATCTTTTTAGAGTATAATTAAGTCTATAATCTAATTAACAATATAACATTTTTCTAAATTAAACAAGGATTATTATGAATACTAAAACTTTAAAAATCTTAATTATTGCCGCTATTATCGTTATTCCGCTAGGAGTCTTCGGTGCCAGCAACAATAATAATGAACAAATTCTTATTGCCGAAAATGATGTTGTTTCTGGAAATCTAATGGCCGCCAGTAAAACCATTACTATTGACGGCACAATTAGCGGCGATGTAATTGCTGCCGCCCAATCAATAACCATTAATGGCCGCGTAGATGGCGATGTCTTAGTGGCTGCCCAAAACATTGTTATTAATGGCGAGGTGGGCGGAAATATTAGAGTTATCGGTAATTCCATTACTATTAATAGTCAGGTAGCCAGAAATCTAAATGCTTTTGGCTTCGATGTCGTTATTGGTAAAGACGCTAGAATCGGTTGGGATGCTATGCTTATAGCTTCTAGTGCTCAAATAAAAGGAACAATTAATGGTACCTTAAATTCCCATATTCAAAACTTAATAATCTCCGGAAAAATTGGTAAGAATGTAACCATTAACACTTACAATAAAGAACAAGTTCAAAAAATAATTATTACCAAGGAAACAATTATTAATGGCGACCTTAACTATACTTCAGCAACTAGAGCGGAAATTGAATCCGGTGCTAATATCTCTGGACAAATAAATTATCAAGCGCCAGTAATCCAAAAAAAGAATACCATTTCTACTTGGATTTGGGAAAGAGTTTTTTCTATTCTTTCTATGCTTCTAATTGGTTTAATTTTACTCTTTATAACCACCAAACATACTAATAATATTTTAAAGGTTACTAAAACTAAACCGGGAAAAGTATTTCTGATTGGAGCAATTGTTTTTCTAATAATTCCGCCTCTGTCTCTAGTTTTAGCAATCACAATTATTGGCTTGCCTTTGACCGCAATTTTAATGTCCCTATGGTTAGCCGGCCTGTTCTTGGCTAAAACGATGATGGCTATTTTTATAGGAAACTTGTTAATTAAAGATTTACTGAAAAAGCCGCAAGCGCCTTTATTCTGGTCTTTAATTTTTGGAACGCTTATTATATCAATATTATTTTCACTTCCCTTTGTCGGTTGGATTGTAAGTTTGCTTACCGTTTGGCTCGGCCTCGGAGGAATTTTATTTTATGTTATCAATCAATCCAAAAATATTTAAAGCTTACGACATTCGCGGAATTTACGGCGAAGATTTTGATAACGAGCTAGCTTATCGCTTAGGTTTAGCTTTTATTGAGTTAAGGAAATCTGACCCCGATTATATAAGCGGCCGCGTTTTTAAAATAGCCGTCGGGCGAGATATGCGCCTCTCCTCTCCGCTTCTTAAAGAAAATCTAATTCGCGGTTTAAGAGACGGCGGGGCTGATGTTCTGGATTTAGATTTAGTATCAACTCCGACTTTTTATTTTGCCGTGGGCAAGAATAGTTGTGACGGTGGAATTATGATTTCCGCTTCCCATAACCCCAAACAATGGAATGGCTTTAAACTAGTGAGAAGCAAAGGAATACCGATAAGCGGCGAAACTGGCATCAGCTTCTTGAGAGATAAAATTCTTGAAAACAAATTTATTCCAGCGAAAACACGCGGCCAAATAACATTACACGAAAATTCTTTAGAGGAAGAAATTGCTTATACCTTAAAACGAGCTGATATTAATAAAATAAAAGCGTTAACGGTGGTTGCCGACGCCGCTAACAGCATGGGCGCCACTTATTTAAAAAAATTATTTGAGCATCTGCCAACTATCTTAATTCCCCTTAACTTTAATTTGGATGGTTCCTTCCCCGCCCATGAAGCCGACCCTCTAAAAGAAGAAAATTTAGAACAACTAAAAAGAATGGTTTTAAATCATAAGGCGGATTTAGGAATTGCGACTGACGGTGATGGTGATCGGATTTTCTTTGTTGATAACCAAGGAGAAACTATAAATCCGGCCATTGTTCGGGGCTTATTGGCTAAACTTTTCTTAAAAGAAAAACCGGGAGCCAAAATTGGCTATGATGTCCGTCCGGGAAAAATTACCGTTGACTTAATAACTGAAAATGGCGGTCAACCAATTATAACTCGCGTCGGACATTCTTTAATTAAAGAGCAAATGATTAAGGAGGATATTTATTTTGCCGGTGAATCGTCTGGTCATTTTTATTTAAATACTGAACTTGGTTGTTTCGAATATCCAAGCATAATAATTCTAAAACTCTTGACCGAATTTTCCGAGGCTAACCGCCCCATTGCCAGCTATGTTGCTGATTATAAAAAATATTTTGCCTCCGGAGAAATAAACAGAACTGTCAAAAATAAGGATGAGGTTTTAAAGCGCGTAGAAGATATGTTTTCAGACGGCAAAATTAATAAACTTGATGGTATCAGTATTACTTATCCCGATTTTTGGTTTAATGTCCGCGCCTCTAATACTGAAGATATTGTTCGCTTAAATTTAGAGTCGACGAATGCGGAAATAATGAAAACTAAAACGGAAGAAGTCTTGAAATTAATGTTCTAAAATAAAAACAAAAAAGACCTCAATTAATTTTTGGGGTCTTTTTTTATTAAACTATTTTATTTTCTCTCTACCTCAATTGTTACTTTGGATAATAAGGCCGCCAAAGCACCAATCGCGGCGAGCATTGGTGCGAAAACAGCTCCCACTACCGCGAAGGTAACAGGGATTTCCATCATCGTCTTCCCTTTTTCATTTTTAATAGTGATACGACGAACATTTCCCTCCTTTATTAAATCTTTAATCTTGGCCAACACTTCTTCGCCGGCGACTTTAAATTGTTCACGTGTCGTTTTCTCTTCTTGATTAGTTTTAGTTTTAGCATTAGCTTTAGTGGTCATACAATTAAAAATTAATAATAATTTATTTTTTATAAATAGGCATTCTGAGCATATTCCCGCAAAACTCTTTCCGTATTAAAGAAAGAAGCGTTAATGCCAATTACAAAGCGCATCATTTCTTGCCACTTCTGAGGATTGTTATAATAAAGCGGGATAATTTCTTTTTCTAATAGATTATAAAGACTAAGGGCGTCTTTATAATCTACATCGCCAGCGCTCGTAATTTTATTCCCCCAAATTGTCCAGCCGGTTTTTCCACGAATATACCCCTCACGCCACCAACCATCGAAAGTGCTAAGTTGTGGCACCCCATTATGGGCGGCTTTCATACCGCTAGTGCCAGATGCTTCATTGGGCGGTAAGGGGGTGTTAACCCACAAATCAACGCCCGCGGTCATTAATTTAGAAATATCAGTATCATAACCCTCTAAAAAAATAATTTTTATTTGTGGCTGATATTTTTTAATAATGGCACTAAGCTCGGCTACTAATTTTTTACCACCAACATCACCGGGGTGCGCTTTACCAGCATAAACTATTTGGATTTTGCCAACATTATTACTAATACTTATTAATTTTTCAATATCACTTAGCAATAATAATGGCCTTTTATAGGCCGTAAAGCGGCGTGCAAAACCAATGGTAAAAATTGCTTGTTCAAACTTAACCCCGGTTTTCTCTTCAACAAATTTTAACAAACGAGTTTTAGCCCCCTGATGCGCTTCCCAGATTTCAGCGTCTGGAATAATAAAAGCATTACGTAAAGATAAACTGGAGTGGCGCCAATTAAAAAGATGTTTATCATACAATTCGGCAAACTCAGGCGAGGTCCAGGTTAATGAATGAACACCATTAGTAATGGCGTGAATTGGATAGTCGGGAAACATTTTATGAGAAAACAAGGCATGGCTGATAGCCACGCCGTTGATATAGCCGCTAAAATAAAGCGCGACTTTGGTCATATTAACTTGCTTGTCCTTAATAATTTCTGGAATATTTAAAGGAAAATCCGGCTGATATTTTAAAACTAAATCCAAGGGGAAGATATCGTTCGCCATTTTAACTGGAGTATGGGTAGTAAAAATACATCTCTTTTTAGTGTCAGTAACTCTCGCAACTAAACTCTTCCGGCGTGAAGCTAGAAATTGGCTAATAGCTACAAAACTGCCGTGCCCTTCATTAATATGAAATTTTTTAATGCCATATCCAATGGATTTTAACATCGCGAATCCGCCGCGACCCAAAACTATTTCTTGAAGTAAACGATATTCCTTATTGTTGCCATAAAGCTTACCAGTTAAACTTTGATAAATCGGTTTATTCTCTGGAAAATTAGTATCCAGTAAATAAACTGGAATTTTAAAACCATCAGTACCGTTAATTAAATATCTCCAAGCACCAACCTTAACATTATCTTGACCAATTTTAATAATGGCGGTATTTCTGATTTTTTTTAGATGAGAAAAATCATAATCAACAACAATAGTTTCTTCTTGTTCCCCGACAGCATTTATTTTTTGATCAAAATAACCCTGATCATTCAAAAGTGTAATTCCCACAATCGGTAATCTTAAATCAGCCGCCGAACGTAAAAGATCACCGGCTAAAATACCTAAGCCACCGGAATAGGTTTTAATAGCGTTTTCCAGTTCCATCTCCATACTGAAATAAGCTATTTTAAATTTATCTTTATTGATGGCCATAATATTTGAATACTTTAATTAACAACCTCTACTCTATTTTAACATTTATCTTGATTTATTAGAATTAATTAATAAATCTTGATTTCGGGGATTTTTTCCTTCAACTCGATTAACCATAAAACTAACAGCCTCATTCATATTAGCTGTCTGTAATTTTATTTTGGGATGTTTATTGTGAAAAACCCTAAATACCTCATCGGCAAAAGCTTGCCCGATTAAAGGCACCTTATCAAAGTCAAAAACAATAATTTTAAATTGATTTAACCCCAGTAAAACCCTTCTCGCCTGTGATCGAGATATTTGAACGCCACCTTTTATAAAAAGTTTAATTTTAATTTCAGTTTTATCAAAACCAAAATCACTTTCTTCACCTATATTTGAAAACTCATCAAAAACTTCTTTCAGGTGCTTGTTGGAATTTGTGGACAATTTAAAAATTACCTTAGTTCCCTTTTTTCTTTTTCCCCTCCCCTTTATTTCCTGTAAAAAAATATCATTTATTTTATTATTTACGATTAGGCGATAGTCGTAACTTTCAAGAATGAACTCCTCTCCAGCCCTAGACGTAAAAAAAATTCCTTGGCCAGAGTGGGATGACGGCATGGTTGTTGTTTTCCCTTTTAAAAGATCCTGGATTGCCTCTAGTTCGGAATTTAATTTCTTTTTTTTCATTATATTTCTAAAAACGCCAATACCAAAATCATTAATAACGAAAACCAGCTGTTTTCCCTTAATCGAAACCTCAATCTCTATGTTATCGGTCTTTGAATGTTCGATGGCATTGTTTAGCATTTCCGAAAAAGAATATATAAAAATATGTCTGATATTTTCTTTCTGTTTCAAAATGATTGGAAATTGAGATTCTATTTGATCAAGAACTTTATGTTCTTCTAAATTATAATTTTTAAAAGTTTTTTTTATTTTAACCGGCAATATTTCTAAATGCGTCTTGGCGTATTCTGGAAAAGCATAAGCGGCTTTGATAGTGGATCCGATTTTTATTAACTGTCCAGACAATACTAATTCCGATAAAAATCTACTAGCATACTGGCGAGACACGCCAAAAACATTAACAATCTCCCTTGTTTTTATAACCCCCTTCTTTTTTGCGATTTGCATGATTTGCTTTTTTTCTAACATAAAGCATTATTGTATACTTATTGTAATCTATTTAATATACATTGTCAACCTATTGTAAACCACAATAAAACTAATTGTAATATTAATAAGAAAAAGGAGCCATTGAAATTGTCTTGGGCTCTTTTTATTTAGGGTGGCTAATCGCAAAACTTGGAAAACTTTTTTAATGGATTATTTGGTAAATAATGACTTCCTCCCCACGCTCCGGTCAAAGTCCAAAGGACGACAAAAGAAAGTTTCTTCTTACTTTGACCTCTATGCGGGGTTTCCTGGCCTATTAAAAAGCCATCATTTTCAGATGGCCTTAATTTACTTTACTATAAATTTGGTTGTAATTATTTTCTTATTTATCAACATTCGAGCAAAATATACTCCTGATGATAATTTACTGAAGTAATTAAACTCAAATAATCCAGGAGGCTTAGCCCCTTTATCTATTGTCTCGACAATCCTACCGGCCATATCATAAATACCGAGGTTGATTGTGCTAGTCTCTTTTACCTCTATTGAGAAGGTAGCGTTTTGAGAAAAGGGATTAGGAAAAATCTTTAAGTTATTTCCCTTTTTATCAGACATCTCCAAGAAACTAGTCCCTAATGGTATATCGATTACTAATGGTATATCAATTACTCCATTGAGTGTATAAGTCCGATTATATAGGAGCGGACCATAGATTGTCGTTGGGGTATTATCGTTCGTGATAACATTATAATAGTCAAATTCCAACGGAGACCAAGCTTGACTATAATTGCTATAGATATAGCAAGCGGTTACTTGGGGAAACTCAGAAGAATCGGGAATGGTTTTAAACTCATCAGAATGATAATTAAAAAATATTTTATCAATATGGCTGATCTCCAGGGAATCCTCCGTTAACCAAAAATTTTTACCAATATCTATAGATGGGTAAACGCTTACTCTTTTTAATGTATCGGCGTTATGGCAAAAAAAACTATTCAGAAAAGTTCTATTTAGCGAATAGAACAAACCAATAATATTCACCCTAATTGCTATTTTAGGAAAGTCGTTAGGTTTATTCTCTAAAAAACAATAATAACCGAGACTATCATCGGGAAGACTATCATAGGGAACCCATCCATAACCTTTACTTCCCCAAGTAGTAACATTATCACCATGCCAATTAGGACCGTAGGAATTGATGTACCTAAGGGCTC
>DASROX010000041.1:0-13493 GCA_035646675.1 Saccharimonadales bacterium (SeqCode) | reverse complement strand
GTATAATATCAATAATGTCAAAGCTGGGTTCAATTGATTGTTAAGTCCTGGTTCAATATATTTCGGGAGCCATTCCGAAACCAAGAAAAACCTCTCCCTCGTGGAGAGGTTTTTTTATCGCCAAATTCTCTTGATTTTTTTAAAAATTTGATACAGCTTGTAAATTACCGGCCTTAAAATAATATCAAATACTCCCGGATATATTCGCTCTTCCCCACTAAAACCAAGCTTAAATCTAGTCACTCCTGGCCATTTTTTTTCATCTATCCCATAAAAATCATAAATCAAGGCGTCATCAGCTTGGGCGCGCTTAATTATTTCCCATTGCAATAAATAAGGCGCCATTACATTGCGATACTTGTTATCGCTCGCACCATGAAGATAAGTCGCTTGAGCATCAAACCGACAAACCAAAGCCGTGGCGATTTTTTGCCCTTCATACTCCGCAAAAAATAATTGCATAAAATTTTGAGGAGCGACTAATAAATTTTGATAATGTTTTTGGCTATGTATTCTAAAACCATCACGCTCGCTGGTCGCCCTCATTAAACGCCAAAACTCCGGAAAATCAACCAGGCCGCCCAAAGTTATTTTAACCCCCTTCTTCTTTGCTAAGCGTATATTATACCTGGTCTTTTGGTGCATCGCTAAGAGCAACTCAGCTTCACCTTTTCTCAAATCCAAAACTAAAGTTTTACGCGGCTGAATATCGGCCACCGGCACAAGTTTTATCCCTGCCTGCAGAAAATTTTGCGCCGGTTCAATTTTTAGAAAAACTGATTTTGGATAATCCGCTTTCAACTTTAAAACTACCGCCTCCATAATTTTTGCCATCTCAACTTGACTAATTCCAACTTTAAAAATTGGTGAACGCGGCGCATACCAATAAAAAAATCCCAATGGCAATATTTCTTTAATCAGACAAACCAGCGCACTAATATCACCCGCCTCATTAACGGCCATTAGCGGCAAAATTAACTTTCCCTCACTCGCTATAATATCAGTCCACTGCGGACTAGCCAAAAACTCTAATCCGGACTCGCCCGGATTAGCAATTAAAAAATCAGACCATTTTTTTCGATCAGCAATCTTTATTATTTCCATAGAAAAAGTATAGCATAAACACCAAAAGAGGCTAGTGAAACTAGCCTCTCATAAACAAAAGAGAAAATTACGAAATTGAAACGAATAAATTACTCCATGGTAATTCCCGCCGGAGAAGCGACTTGCAAAGAGTTTCCCGGGACAGTATTAATGGTTGCCCCTAGACAATAGTTGATGGTATAAGAACCGCCAGTGCCGCTGGTTGTTTGCTTAGCATAAGTATAATTTGGTTGTAGCGCCGGACAATTACCGCCATCGATTGGTTCTGGCGGAGTAGGAATAGAGACTAAATAAACATTACCGGCAGTAGAAGCGACTGAGGCTCCAGCAACTATATCCCCAGTCTCCGGATATTGACCTTCTTCATTATAATACAACTCTAAAGCTGTCTGGATTTGCTTAACATCAGAAATACGTTTGGCGTCGCGCGCTCTGGCTCTGGCCTGATTAAGGGCTAGAATTGACATCGTGGACAATAAGCCGATAATTGCGATAACGACTAATAATTCGATGAGCGTAAATCCTTTTTTATTTTGTTGCATAGTAAACCTCTCTTTAAAGGCTGATCGCTATCTTAATAAAGACATTAACATAAGCGATGTTTAAATTATTTTATATAATTAAATTATAGCATTAATCAAAAAACCGAGCAAGCGTTTTTAACAAGTATTCGCCAGCGATTATTTTCGTTTAAAATTGACTGGCCATATTATACATCGGCATAATAACCGCGGCAACCATGATTCCAACGCCAACACCCATAATAACCATAATAATCGGTTCCATTAATTTACTCAAGTTATCAAGCATATTAGCGGTATCACGCGCATAAAAAGTAGTAATTCTATCCAAAACAGAATCTAATTTACCAGTTCGCTCACCAACCGCAATCATTTGCGGCACCATTTTGGGAATATAAGAACTATTTTCCATCACCATGGATAACGGGTTACCATCATTAATCGCGTTTAAAGTTTCAATAATAAGTTCCCGATAAACAATGTTGCCGATAACATCCGCGGTAATTTCCAAACTTTTAGTAATCGTGACACCACCTTTAAGCAGGGTGGATAAGGAGCGCGTAAAACGCATCAAATAAATATACTTAAATAATTTTCCAAAAATGGGCATCTTTAATTTAATAACGTCCAGCTGGCGTTTACCAAAATAAGTTTTTAAATAAAAATGCATGGACACTCCGATAGCTACTATAATTAAAGCCACCAACCATAAATAATTTTTAAAGAAATTGGAAGCCCCAATAACAATGCGCGTGGAAAGCGGCAAAACAGCATTAGTCTCGGTTAAAATCGCGGTCAAATTAGGAATAACATAAATCATTAACACAATCCCAACTCCAATTAAACCGGCGGTAACGAAAATTGGATAAATCATGGCCCCTTTAATTTTGGCTACCATATCATAATTCTGTTCCATTTCATCCGCCAAATAGTTTAAAACTTCATCTAACTTACCGGAGGTTTCACCAGACCTAACGATATTAATAAAAAACTCCGAAAAAATCTTGGGGCGCTTGCTAAAAGCTTCTGATAAAAAAGAACCGCTATCCACCTCAAAACCTATTTCCGCAATCAAATTTTTCAAACTGATATTTTCAGTTTGATCAACCAAAATCATTAAAGATTCAACTACCGGAACATTAGCGCTAATCATTACCGAAAATTGACGCGAAAAAATCGCTAAGTCTTTCACTTTAATCGGGGCAATCATCATCAAGAAGCGCGAATCCAACGTATGAGTAATATTAACCAAAGAAATCGGATTTAAATCCTTTTTCTTTAATCTCGCCGAAGCATCTGACTCGCTAAATCCGACGACTTGTCCCTTTTTTGTGTGGCCATTTTTATCAGTGGCCTTATATCTAAAAATTGCCATATTTAACTTTCAATAACTCGTAAAATTTCTTCCATCGTGGTTACTCCTTGTAAAACTTTCATAATCCCATCCTGTTTAATGGAGACAAAATCTTCAGTTTTCTTAACTGCTTCAATATTTAACTCCCCTTGACCGCTATTAATTATTTCCTGTAACTTATCATTAATTTCAATTACCTCAGCGATGGAGATTCGACTAGAGTAACCGGTATTTTCACAGCGCTGACAACCGACAGCCTGATATAATTTATGCTGGGAAAAAATTTCGTCTAAATTCGTAAAACTTGGAAGCTCAGTTTTAATAACTGTTTCGGGGATATCCTTTAACTCCTTAATTATATCCTGTTTAACGTCCGGAGACAATTCGGTCTCCTTTTTACAATGATCGCATAAACGACGAGCTAAACGCTGAGCAACAACTGTTCGTAAGGTTGAAGCCATTAAAAACCGCTCAATCTTCATGTCCAACAAACGGAAAACGGCGCCAATGGCATCATTAGTATGCAAAGTAGAAAGCACTAAATGTCCAGTTAAAGAAGCGTTGATAGCCAACTCCGCCGTCTCTTCATCGCGGATTTCACCGACCATAATAATATTCGGATCTTGGCGCAATAAGGAACGTAAACCATTGGCAAAAGAAAAACCAATACGGGGACGAACCTGAGACTGATTAATACCTTTAATTTCATATTCAATCGGGTCTTCAAGCGTAGAAATATTTACCCCTTCTTGATTTAACATATTAAGGAGAGAATAAAGAGTAGTTGTTTTACCGCTTCCAGTCGGACCGGTGACTAAAATGATACCGCTAGTTTTCTGAATCCCTTCTTTCATTCGACGCAACGCCAATTGATTAAAACCTAAATTTTCCAAACTCTGGATAGCGCGAACCGTATCTAAAATTCTCATAACGACCTTCTCACTGCTAGCAAGCGGGAGAGTAGAAACACGAAAATCAATTTCCCGATTACTAATAACCAAACGGATACGACCATCTTGTGGGATTCTAGTTTCATCTAACTTTAATTTTGCCAAAACCTTAATACGAGCGATAACCGCGTTATGAATACTTTTAGGCAAGGTAAGTGAGGTATGCAAAATACCGTCAATACGATAACGAACCCGACTTTCTTTAGCATATGGTTCAATATGAATATCAGAGGCGCGAGCTTCAACCGCATGACGAATAATAACCGATACAATTCTGGAAACTGGCGCGCTATTAATATCGTCCTGATTGAAATCATTTGCTTCCGGACTAACCTCTAAAAGTTCCTCTCCTTCTTCTTTAGCCTTAATTTCCAAAGCACTGGAAATTTCCTGCTCAATTTTTTGATACTGTTTAAAGGCCTTATGCCAGCTAGACGAGGAAATTAAAAAATATTCTACTTCTAAATTTTCTTCAGTAGCCAAAAAATTAACCGCCTCCATCGCCTTTAAATTTGGCTCCACTAAGCCGATTTTAATATTCCTATTTTCTTTACCAAAACAAATAATTTTATAGGTGCGTGCGATGTCTTCCGGTAAAAAATTAAGAATCGCTTCCGGGACGTCATTATCGGCTAAATTATAGTAATTTAAGCCAAAAAATTCGGCCTTTATTTCCGTTAATTTTTCTTCTTCGATAATTTTCTGATCCACTAAAAAAACGGACAGATTTTTTCCTTTGTCTAAGGCTTCTGTCTTTAACTTCGTGGCAATTTCGGTATTTATTACTCCTTTAGTAAGCAGGAGGTTAATTAATTTAGGGTCGTTATTAGCTAGCATGGACTCAGATTGATTATTCTAATTTACTAAAAGGGCTTATTGTTTCCCTTAACGCAGCGCTTAACGGAATTAACACTCTGACCGCAGATTTCATCAAACACAAAAACGTTAACATTATTTTTTAAAGCGGTCATTCGGGCATCTTCCAAAATGGCAGTATCTAACAATTCATTAGCGGGCGCGCTATGACGGACTACAACATCAACTGTAGAAATACCAGTTTGATTACGCAAAGCCTCAACAAAAGGCTGACGCAAAAATAACAAAACAACACCCGCTAAGACCAAGATAATTATTATTGTATAGTAGACAACGGCGTAATTATTTTTCATAAATTATTGCACGGGTTTATAATAATAAGTTACAAATTCCAATTGCGCGGAGCTTTCGGCCTGTGAAAAATTAACAGATTCAATATCAAATAAACGAGTATTAGCCTCAAATGTTTTTAATAAAGATTTTAGTCCCGGATAATCAATAGCGGCAATTGCTACCATAACCGTTACTTTACCAATTTTTTCATTATCGGTCGGCGCCCCGGGCGCCGGCAGGCCCTTACCATTATCAGGATCAAGCTTATCATCATTGGCAATCGTCACGGAGCTTATTAAATAACCATTTTTAACAACAATTTCTTCCAATTCACCAAATAATTGTTCTTTAATATAATTATCGGGCAAAACACTATTAAACTTTTTAATGTTTACCGGACTAATATCATCAAAAACATCCTTAACTGTTTTTAAATCTCTGAGCTTTTTTTCCTGTTCCGTATATAATCTTTTCTGACCGACAATGTTATCTTTAATTGTCGTGGTCGTTGATTGAAACTTAGGACCGATAATTAAAAAATAAGCGAACGCAAAAATGATTAGCAATAATAAAAGAGTGAACAAATTAAAATATTGATTCAGAAATAAATTTAGAGAATTTTTATTTTGTAAATCGTTTTGAACTTTCATGTTTTATTTATTAAAAATTTCCGGATTAACATCAAGCACCATGGTAAATCCGACTTTACTTTGCGCCGCGAGCTGTCGATTGATTAGAGCGGCGGCAATTTCTTCCGGTGTCGCCGTTTCTAATTTCTTAGCCTCTTCCTTACTCTCTATACCAGCGCCGGAATCAGACACATTTTCCACAGAAACATTTAAAGTAATCGGATCATCATGAAAAGTTTTAACCTGCCAAGAAACATCAGCGAATGAACTGGCTGATCCCGTTAAAGTATATTGACCGTCAGTGGTACCGACAAAATTACCATAGTGGATTGTGCTAAGCGAATTTCTTTCCAACCAATTAAAAAATTGTGTCCAATATATATGATTATTTAAAAGACTATCAACTTCTATAGCCTTATCTTGATAAGCCAAGGCGTCAGCGGCAGCTTGTCTAAAATCCGCAACTTCTTTAGAAGTCTTAGAAATAGTGGCCTTAGTTTGCTCTAAACGCACTTCTTCATCTTTCTGCCACCAATCAAGTCCTAAAGATAATTCCACAATTATAAAAATAGCTACCAGCAAAGCAACTACTAATGATTTAATATTAGTTTTCCAATCAAAACCTAATTTAACCTCATCTTTTATCAGATTAACTTCTAAAATTTTTGGGTTCTTTAAAACATTAGCTAGCGGATCTTCTTTTTTTTGTTTTTTGTTTTTATTTGAAAAAAGCATAATTATTCTATTTCTCGCATCGCTAAACCAATAGCTACCGCCAATTTTGGACCCACTTCCTCAAGCACTGGTTTTATTTCTTGAGGATATTCAACGCGGCTCCAGGGATTACCAATTATCACCTTAATATTTAATCGTTTAGAAAAATAATCAGCCAAATTCAAAAAAAGCGAGCCGCCGCCAGAAAGAATTATTTTTTCTAGACTTTCATCATTTTGCGAACGATAAAAATCTATCAAATACTGAATTTCCGTAATTATCGGCTCTAAAGTCTTGGTAATTAATTGGGGCAAATCTTCTTGGCTAGCATCAGCATTGAGCGAAAAACTCAAATCAAGTTTAAACTGTTCGGCTTGCGCATAAGTCATTCCTAATTTAGCGGCCAAAGCTTTAGTAACCGTGGAAGCACAAACAGTTAAGCTCCGATTTAAAACGGGAATACTGTCTTTAACAATGGACAAATCTGTACTGTTAGCCCCGATTTCCACAATCATCATCGGCGCCTTATCGTCGCCAATCAAAGAACGAACTAGCGAAAAAGTTTCTGTTTCTAAACTGGCTAAGATTACCCCCGCCTTCTTAAAAACATCTATATATTTACGAACTAGTTTTTTAGGAGACCCAGTTAGAAAAACCTGGATATTCCCCGAAACCGGGGTTTTACCATTTTTATCCGGAATAACTTTCCAATCTAAAATCATTTCTTCCAGTGGTAAAGGAATAACTTTTTTAGCCTCTTCATTAACGCCATTTGCTAAAGTATTCCTATCAACGTTAGCAATATTAATAATTGAAGAGAAAACCGCAAAAGTCGGAAGAGAAACAGTAGCGCGATTAGCTTTCATGCCAGCCTCTTTCATCACTTTAGTAATCGCCTGGGACAGATAATTTACATCTTCAACCTTATTAAAATTTATTTCACTAACATTCTCGCTAAAAGCGTAATTGGAAAGCAAAATCTTTTGGCCCTTCTTTTTTAACTCTACCATTTTTAAAGAAGAGTCACCAATATCTATCCCTAAAAACAGGTTGTCATTTCCTAAAGTTATAAAACTCATAATATTTAAAACACTGCAAAACTAAATTGAATAATCTGCATTCTTAGTATATAATGAATTATATAATATTTGGAAACATTAAACAAGTATTTATGGGTATATCTCCTCGTCTCAAAAAAATAATTATTGTCATAATATTTCTAGGGTTAATTGTGCTTTTTGGTTATCTGCTCTGGAAATTATTTTTTCAAAATAATATCTCCGTTCCCGGAGAACAAACAACTTCCACTTCTACAACTTCCGGATTACCAGCGGCCGAACTCGGTAGCGGAAATATTAGTAATATAACCGGTAGCGGAAATCTGCCGGGAGAAGAAACGCCAAGTAGTGGCGGAATGCCTGTCGGCAATCCAAATCCAGAAGCCACCGCTCCCAGCCAAACCGCTATTGGCGGCTTAACCAGCATATCGCCGCTCATTTCTGCTCAGGTTCTTAACCCCACCGTCTCCGCCGATGGTTCAGTTAGATATTATAATAAAGATGATGGACGTTTTTATAGACTAGATGAAAATGGTAAGACTGTTAAAATGAGCGACAAAGTTTTTCACGAAGCTGATAGTGTAACTTGGGCGCCCAGCGGTGATAAAGCTATTATTACCTATCCCGACAACAGTAAAATCATGTACAACTTTAATACTGATAAACAAGTAACCCTGCCCTCTTACTGGGAAAACTTTTCTTTCTCTAATGATAGCGAACAAATTGTGGCCAAGAGCATCGGTTTAGATGTCGAAAATAATTGGTTAATTGTCGCTGGTAGTGACGGCACCAAGGCTACCGCCCTGGAAGATATCGGCGCTAATGCCAATACCGTTTATCCTTCCTGGTCACCAAACAATCAAATTGTCGCTATGTACACTAAGGGCGTAGATTTTAATCGCCAAGAAATATATTTTGTCGGCTTAAACGGTGAAAATTTTAAATCAACTATGATAGAGGGTCGGGGCTTACAAACCCAATGGTCAACTGAAGGCAACACTCTTTTATATAGCGTTTATAGTACAGTGGACGAAATGAAACCGCGCTTATGGATAGTTGATGCCAACACCGACAGTATTGGAGAAAATCGCCGCAGTTTTAATCTACAAACTTGGGCCAATAAATGTACTTATGCCACTAACACTGAAATATACTGTGCCGTGCCTGAAGAACTGCAAGCCGGTTCCGGGATGTTCCCAGAACTTGCCGACAAGACTAAAGACAACCTTTATAAAATAGATTTGGAAACTGGTACCCAAAAATTAATCGCTATTCCTGACGGCGCCTATAACGTATCCCAAATTTTAGTACCAGAGAACCAAAAGACTCTATACTTTACCGATAAAAGCACGCAATTAATCTATAAAGTTGACTTGTAATTTATTTTCTCTTTAGCCTGCTTGAGCCATAATAAGCTCGTTATTTATTAACGATAATTATGGCTCTTTTTTTAAAGAAATTAATTCTCAATTTACTCTTCCCGATTATTTGCGTCGGTTGTCGCCAAGAAATAAAAATCGAAGCTTATCTTTGCGCTGCTTGTTTTAAAAAATTAAAATTCTATGGTGGGCAACTTAATCTAAATTTAAAATTTATTGATGAAGTAAACATTGCCGGCGACTATGATGATAAACGCCTAGCCGAGCTAATTAAAATCTTAAAATTTAAAGCCATTCCGGGAGCCGCTAAAACTTTGATTGCTTGGCTAACTTTATTTTGGCAAGGACAGGCTTCTTTAAAATCTAAATACTTACTAGTCATTCCTATTCCTTTATCTAGACGGCGCCTTCGAGCACGCGGCTTTAATCAATCAGAAATAATTGCCCGTGGCTTAGCGCTTAACTTTGGTTATGATTTAAATTTAGAATTAATAAAAATTAAAGAAACCAAACCTCAATCCAACTTAAACGCCGCTAAACGAATAGGTAATCTTATTGAGGCCTTTAAATGGACAGGACAAATTCCGATTAACCAAGATATTCTATTGATTGATGATGTTATAACTACCGGTACTACCATGGAAGAAGCGGCTAAAGTCTTAAAGACCGCCGGCGCCAGAAAAATTATTGCCCTGGTGGCCGCCAAAGGTTAAAAAGGTTAAACGCACTCTCAATTAAAAACATATTTACAAACCGCCGCCGCTGTGCTAAATTAAAAATAGTTGATTGTCGGGCGCACCAAGCTCGAGATTGAAAAATCGCCTTTAGGCCTAAAACTAAAAAACAATTGATAAGCGCTTTCTTTAATCACAAGAAAGAAACTGGGTGGAACCGCGAGACCCCAAATAAGTCCCGTCCCAGTAAAAGCAGTTTTTGCTGTTTTTACTAGGAGGGGATTTTTTTATTAATTAAGTATTAATTAAGATAATTTTAATAATATGGAAAAATTAGAAACTAAGCGTCATTCCCTGGCGCATTTACTAGCCGCCGCCGTCAAAGAATTTTGGCCTCAGGCTCACTTAGCCATCGGGCCGGCCATTGATAACGGATTTTACTACGATATTGATTTCGGGGATGTTAAAATCGTGGAGACGGATTTAAAAAACATTGCCAAGAAAATGGCCCATCTCGCCAAACAGAATTTAAAATTTGAACGAGCTGATATGGAAATTGGCGCCGCTTTAGAGATAGCTAAAAAAGAAGGCAATCCTTATAAAACTGAATTAATCAGCGATTTGATGAAAGGTGGCGAAACCAATGTCAGTTTTTATACTGTTGGCAAATTTACTGACCTCTGTCGTGGCCCGCACGTCGAGTCAACCAAGGAAATCAAACCCGGCAGTTTTAAACTTCATAAACTGGCTGGCGCTTATTGGCGCGGGGACGAAAAAAATAAAATGTTAACTCGTATCTATGGTTTAGCATTTGATACTAAAGAGGAATTAGATGAATATTTAAAAATGATGGCCGAGGCCGAAAAAAGAGACCACCGAAAACTGGGGAAAGAATTGGGTTTATTTGTCTTCTCCGATTTAGTCGGTCCGGGGTTGCCTCTTTATACTCATAAAGGGGCCTTGATTAGAAAACTACTAATTGAATATTCCAATGAATTGCAAAGCGCTATCGGTTATCAAGAGGTGCACACGCCGAATATGAATAAAGCCGAATTGTTTAAAGTCTCCGGGCATTATGAAAAATACAAGGAAGATATGTTCCGTGTTGTTTCCAATTATAGCGATGAAGAGTATTTTCTTAAACCGATGAATTGTCCGCAACATACTCAAATTTATGCCTCCCAAAGCCGAAGCTACAAAGAATTACCAATTAGAATCGCCGATTTTGCTAATTTATACCGCGATGAGCGTCCCGGAGAATTAAACGGCTTAAGCCGCTTGCGTTGTTTTTGCCAAGACGATGGGCACTCTTTCTGTCGCGAAGATCAAATCAAAGAAGAATTTGTCACTGTTCTAGAGGCAATTAAAAAAGCGATGGCCACTTATGAAATGAAATATAAAATCCGCTTATCACTTTGGGATCCTAAAAAACCAGAAAAATATCTGGGCGAAGCAGCTACCTGGGAAAAAGCGCAAAAGCTTTTAGAGGAAATTTTAGTCGAAAATAAAATTGATTTTTCTAAAGCCGAAGGTGAAGCCGCTATTTACGGACCGAAAATGGATTTAATTTCCAATGATTCCTTGGGAAGAGAATGGCAAATATCCACCATCCAATTAGATTTCATCATGCCGCAACGTTTCAGTTTAGAATATACCGATATGGATGGCCAAAAGAAAACACCAGTCATGATTCACCGGGCAATAATCGGTTCGCCGGAAAGATTTATGAGCATCTTGATTGAACACTATGCTGGTAATTTTCCCCTCTGGCTGGCTCCCGTCCAAGTAAAAATAATTTCTGTCTCCGAAACCCATATTCCGACGTGTCAAAAATTAGCGGACGAATTTAAAATCGCCGGTATTCGCGTAGAAATAGACGATTCCAATGAAACTGTCGGCAATAAAATCCGCAAAGCAGCAAATGAGAAAGTACCACATATGTTAGTCATCGGTGACAAAGAAACCGCCGCCCCAGTTTTAAGCGTTCGTGATAGAGGTCAACAAGAAACTCGAGAAATTACTAAAGATGCCTTTATCGCTGAGTTATTAAAAAAAATAAGCGAACGCACTAATTAGTCAACACCCGGGGGGGAGGTATTCCCAATTTAGAAATTTTGTGCTATTATATCCTTACTAATATTTAAACTTACAAAACCAATGAAAATTAAAAAATACTTGCCCGCAATTATTATCGTATTGGGCATAATCACCATCTTAGCCCTGCTAAGTATTCAAAAAAACTCCACACCAACTGTAACTAGTGGCGATAAAATTTTCTTTTACGGCGACACTTGCCCACATTGCATAAAAGTAGAAGAATTTATGGACGAGAACGGGACTAGGGATAAACTATCCTTCCAAGAATTGGAAGTCTATAATAATCAAAGTAATGCCAAACTTCTCATTCAAACAGCTCAAAAATGCGGCCTTGATACCACTAACGGCGCCGGTGTCCCCCTCTTCTATGATGGCGAAAAGTGTTTGTTAGGCGACCAAGATATAATTAATTATTTTCAGCAACTATGAAAAACCTGGGAACCATAAAAAAACTTGGTCTTGTCAGTTCCGCCGCCATCTTTAGCTTGACCGCTTTGCCGGCAAAAGCGGTTTGCCCAGTTTGTATTGTTGCGGTCGGTGCCGGTTTAGGTTTATCTAGATACTTAGGAGTGGATGATACAATTTCTGGCGTTTGGATTGGGGGTTTAACGGCAGGAACGGCTATTTGGACTATTAATTGGTTAAATAAAAAAAATTGGAATTTAGGCAATAAACTAACACGCAACATCATTATCGTTATTGCTTATTACTTAATGATTTTTTGGCCACTTATCAGTAGAGATTTAATCGGACATCCATTTAATAAAATATACGGAATAGATAAAATCGCTTTCGGTGCCTTTTTTGGAACTTTAGTTTTTGTCAGTTTTGACAAGGGATATTTATATTTAAAGAAAAAAAATAACGACCATGCCTATTTCCCTTTCCAGAAAGTAGTGATGCCGGTGGCTGCTTTAACCATCTTAAGCGTTATTTTCTATTTCCTAACAAAATAAATTATTAAAAATATATGAGCGATATTTTAGAATTAAACGAGCTGGTAAAAAAAGTTGACCAAATGAAAAAAGACAATGCGTTAGATTTGTCTTCTGATCAAGATTTAAGCATTGCCATTATGAATTTGATAAGCATTGAAGAACATTTTTTCTTTACGGGGGCTAAAACTGGTAATGCTAAATATTATGACTTGCTGACAGAAGTCAGAGAAATGCGTAAACAATTATTGAAGCGCATTATTAAAGAATATGAAGGTGAGGTTTGGTGTATTTCCAAACATTTACTGGCCGCCTCTTACCGCCTGATGGAGGTCGGGACTAAAGCCCAAGGAAAGGGTGATAAAGAAGACGCCAAAGAAATGTTCCAAAAATCTTATGACCTCTATTCCCTCTTCTGGGGTCTCAATATGAAATTAATAGACATTGGCGAAGTTAAAAAAATTGATGATGAGGATTTAAATATCAAAAAACAAAGTATCGTCGGAAAGCTAGGCGCCCTGGTAAAAAAAGTGGTTGATTGCTGTATAGAATAAACTTCCCAAAAAATAAATTAACTAAGAAAAAAGCCGTTCCAGAAAGGGGACGGCTTTTAAAAAACATTTCGTTGTTTTAACTAATTTTCCAGTAAAACTTTTGATAGTCTGGCGGCGCCTTGTTTTCTCACAAAAGATTCACCATCCACTAACATGAAAATGTGGCGACCTCCGTGGTGTGAAATATGGTTTTCATCAACCTGCGAAATAACAGTCACCATGCCGTAAATCGTTGACCAACGAGTCTTATCCGGCAAAGAGGAAAGAATAATGCGATTACCATTTTCTACCGGAAAGGAAATCTGATTAGTCTCCTCTCTTCGAATAACTAATTCCAATTGTGCTTCCAAAAAAGCATCATCACCGAGAGTTTTC
>DASROX010000040.1:0-3743 GCA_035646675.1 Saccharimonadales bacterium (SeqCode) | reverse complement strand
AGCGCTTCCTTGATTTATCAGGACAATAGTTTTAAAGTTTTTTAATTTAGCACTGCCAATAGCAAAATGTTCCTCGCGCTTATTTTCACCAAACTGTTCGGCAACAACCGGCCCTTCTTCCACCCATTCGCTAGCCATAGTGACCGCCGCCTCTAAATATCCACCCGGGTTATTACGTAAGTCTAAAATTATACCTTTTGGTTGTTTAGCGACAATTTCGGCTACGGCTTTTTTAAATAAATCATCGGTATCATTATTAAAACTACTTACTTTAATAACATAGATACCATCCTTGCGCATTTCCGTTTTAATACTGGCAACAAAAATTTGATCACGAGTAATCTTAATATCAGTTGGTTTACCCTCACTTCTAATAATTGTTAAGGTAACTTCCGTTCCCTTAGGGCCTCTGATTTTTTTAACCGCTTCGTTAACAGTGATGCCGATTGCCGACTCGCCATCAATCGCATAAATTTTATCGCCAGAACGTAAGCCCGCTTTTTGGGCCGGCATCCCGTCTAAAGGGGCAATAACCGTAACCACGTCATTTCTCATACCAATTTCGGCACCAATTCCTTCAAACGTTCCTGACAAATCTCCATAAAATTCCTTAGTAGTATCAGGATCCATAAAAACTGTGTAAGAATCTTTGGTAGCGGCGGCTAAACCTTCTAAAGAGCCGTAAAATAAAGCCTTATCTTTTATTTGATTTTTATCAACATGGTTGCTTTTTAGAGTATTCCAAACTTCAAAATATAAATTAAAATCAAAACTATCCTCTTCCCCACCCAAGACAATATTTTTGGCATCTTCAGAATAAGCAATTCCAGTTTTACTTATATTATTTTTTTTGCCGCCCAAATAAATGCCGGCGGAAAAAACAGCCAAAGCTAAAATCAAAAAAAACGCAGTACTAGTAATTTGCCGACGACTATATTTTATCATACTATTTTCTAATTATTTTTAAATCTCCTCCTCTTAAATCTACTAAGCGCGAGGGCTTCTTTTTTTTAGCCTGACCAATATTTACTATTAAATCCGGTTTATTTTTTCCGGAAAAAACATAATCTAACTCGCCAACAGCAATTAACGGCGAGTGGCCGCTTAAATTTAGACTAGTAGAAATAATGGGCACATTAGCTCTCTTTATTATTTTAATTAAAAAATCAGATTTAGGCAAACGACAAGAAATTCCGCCGGAGTCACTAATAATTTCACGAGGTAAATTATTTTTAGTTTTAGCTCTTAAAATTACCGTTGTCGGCGCCACATCTTGAGACCACAGTTTATTTAAAATTTCTGACTCTGATTTTGATAGATAGGCATAACGTTTTACCATCGCCAAACTGGAAACTAACGTTATTAAAGGCTTATGTGGTTCACGTTTTTTAAGCCTAAATATTTTTTCAATCGCCTCGCTATCAGTCGCTAAACAACTAAGACCATAGATGGTATCTGTTGGTAAAATCAAAACTTTCCCGGCATGTAAATAAACGGAAATTAAATCAAAATCTGATTGTTTAAAATCAGCCAGCTTTTTTTCTAACTTTATCATTATTGTTTTAAATAATTGATTTAAGGGCCTTTAAGGCCTCGGGCAGAACCGGCAAAACAATATTTACGACTTTAAGCAACCAAGGGGCAATTATCGACCTAGATAAATTATCACCAAATAAATTACTGAGCAACGCGTACCGGGAAGCGACAAAAACTATCAAGCCTAAAAATAAAGAACCCTCAAGCAAGCCCAGTAAAGCCCCCAAGATATTGTTAAGATAACGACTGCCGGGAATAATGGCGATTAAATTGAAAACTTTTTCAATTAAGAAAAAGACTAAATTAATTAAACTAGTAACGACAATAAATAAAATAATGAAGGCCAGCACTTTGCCGACGGCCTCATGCCCTCCGGCCCAAGACCGACCCCACTCAAAAAAAGTCAGATAAAAATGACTGGCCACAAAGGCTCCGGCAATTAAACCAATAATTCTACCGAGAGAACGAATCAGTCCTTTTCTTAAACCGCTAAAGATAAAGATGGCTAAAATGATGGCTAAAATGATGTCAAAAGTTATCATATTTTTAAGTTAATCTCGGAAACAAAGATGCTCCCTTAGTAATTTGTGAAGTTAAAAATTGAGTTTGAATTTTTTGGGCGGATTCGGGAATAAATGGCTCCAATAAATAAGCCAAATTTAAAATAGTTTGGGCGAGCGGTATTAAAGATTTAGTTATTTCTTCCTTGTCTGTCATTTTCCAAGGCGTTTCGCGGCTCAAAGTCTCATCGCTAATTTTAATTTTTTCCCAAATAGCTTGTAAGGCTTCATTAAACTTATAACCTTCCATGGCCGTCTTAAAAGCGGTGACCGTTTCTTTAATATCAGAAGTTTCCAAATTAATTTGTAAGTCAGTTTTAATGGCATTCTTTTCTAACAAATTAGAAACCCGCGCTGTCAAATTTCCCAGACCATTAGCTAAATCAGCGTTATAGCGTAAACGAAACTTTTCTTCCGAATAATCACCATCCTCAAAAGGAGACATTTCGGCCAGCAGATAATAACGTAAGGCGTCACTGCCATATTGCTCGGCGAGTTCAAAAGGGTCAACGCTATTACCAGCACTTTTACTAATTTTAGCGCCATTAACCGTTAAAAATCCAAATACTAAAACTTGGGCAGAATTAGGCAAACCGGCTGACATGAGCATCGCCTGCCACATAGCTGCTTGCGGACGCAAGTTATCTTTACCGCAAACCTGTAATCCGGGCCACAATTTATTAAAATTAGTCTCATCTTCCGGCCAACCAAGAGTGGAAACATAATTAACCAGGGCATCAAACCAAACATACATTACCTGACTATCATCTCCCGGAACCGGAACGCCATTTGGCATTTTTTCTTTCTGCCGAGAAATACTAAAATCTTGTAAACCGGAGGCCACAAAAGTTTCTATTTCTTTCAAGCGACTGGCGGGCAAAACAAAGTGCGGATTATTTTTATAAAGCGCTCCTAATTGGTCTTGATACTTAGAAAACTTAAAAAAATAATTTTCCTCATCAATAATTTCCAAATCCATCCCCGCATGTAAAGGACAGCGACCATTTTCTAGTTCCGAGTCGGTCTTTTCCATTTCACAACCCACGCAATATTTAACTTGATAATTTTTTTTATAAATATCACCTTTCTGTTCACAACGTCGCCAAAATTCCTGCGCCGCTTCCAAATGATGCTGCTCGGTGGTGCGAATAAATTTATCATAACTCAAATTTAAAGCCTCCTTTAAAGGCTTAAATTTAGCCGCATACAAATCACAATACTCCTGTATCGGCATATTCAGCGCGCTTGCCTTTAAAAATATTTTTAAACCATGTTCATCGGTGCCGGTATTAAAAAATACCTGAGCTCCCGCTTGACGCTCATAGCGCGCAATCACGTCTGCCTTAATTATTTCCGCCGCAAAGCCAATATGGGGTTCAGAATTGATATACGGCAAAGTGGTGGTAATATAGAAATTTTTATTTGACATAGTAATTTTATACTTTATTTTCTAATAATAACGACAAATTCGCCTTTTAAATTATGAGGGTCTTTAACTAGCGCTGCTAGAATTTCCGCGGCCCTGCCCTCATAGACGCTCTCAAACATTTTGGTAAGTTCACGACAAACCGTCACCCGATAAGGTTTCTTACTGGCATTAAAAGTTTCTAGCTCCTCTAATAATTTAACAATGCGATGTTTAGATTC
>DASROX010000039.1:0-2038 GCA_035646675.1 Saccharimonadales bacterium (SeqCode) | reverse complement strand
TAATTAAATTAATATTTACCAAGGCAGTATAGAGTAAAACTTAAATTTTATCAAGACTTTTAAGCAATTTCTGATAAAACTCAAGATTGTTCAAACTAGCCAATTTCTGTCCTAATGGCTCTTTGAGGCGAAAAAGGTGATGAAGATAAGCGCGCGAATGAACACGTAGCTCCTCCAGACTGCTATCGTTATTTATTGGGCTAAAATCACCAGCAAATTTAGCATTGCTAATATTAACTTTTTGATATTTAAAGTTATTTTTTGTGGCATAAGCTTCTAAAAATAAACGCCCATGACGACCCTCTCGAGTAGGAATGACACAATCAAAAATATCCCAACCCATAAGCGCGCAACGAGTAATATCTTCCGGAGTCCCTATTCCCAGGGCAAACCGAATAGCATTTTTGGGGATAAAAGCCGCTGTTTGGCGCAATACAGCTTCTAAAAAATTACCCTGTTTATCAATTGGCCGAGCGCCAAAACCATAACCGTCAAAACCAATTTTTACTAATTCGGCGGCACAATGGGCGCGCAAATCAATTTCCGCTCCACCCTGGATAACCGCAAACAATAACGGACGCTTAGCTGCCGTAAGACGGCGTTTTTTTAGCTGGCGATCATATTCTAAGCGACATCTTTTCGCCCAGCTTAAAGTTCTCTCCACGGCGATTTCCAAATCAACACGTGCAAACTCATTGGGCGGGCAATCATCCAAACAAACCATCATATCAACCCCCAGCTCAAATTGAATTTGAATAGATTTTTCTGGAGTAAACTCATGCCAAGAACCATCCAGGGGGGATTTAAAAGTTACGCCTTCATCTTTTATTTTCCCCATGTTGCTATTTTTATGAATCAAGGAAAAAACTTGAAATCCTCCAGAATCGGACAATAAGGGAGCGTCCCACTTCATAAACTTATGAATCCCGCCTGCTTTTTTAATAATTTTTAATCCTGGCTGAAGATAAAGATGAAAAGTATTAACAACCAAGGCCTGAGTATTAGTTTTAAAAACTTCCTGATTATCCGTAAGTTTTACAAATCCACGCGTCGCATCCGGCATATAAAAAGGCGTCTTTAAAAGCCCATGCGGAATTTTAATTTCTCCTTGGCGCAAACCATTTTTTTTAGTTTTAATCAGCTTAAACATGAATTTAACTTTAATTTCTGGAACTACTAAGGAGCCACCCGTCCGGAATTATTCAAACCAGCGATATCATCATCTTCTAATCTAGTCGTTTTAGGGCTTGTTTTTTGAGTAATTGTGGCTTGAGTCTCATTATCAAGAGCACTGACAATTGAACCGGGAGAAAGAATTAAAATCTTATCCTGATCAGCGATAGTTGGCAAAACCGAAATAGAAAACGAAGCCTCAACTTGATAAACTGAAACTGGCAAACGGCCAATGTTCCAAATAACAGTATGCTCGGCATCATCATAATATAAATCGCCAACACTAGCGATTAAAGAATCATCCCAAGAAACTTGAGCTGGAAGATGAAGAGTAACGCTCGCTCCGCTTAATTCATGTAAATTATTTTTAATCGTCCAATAAACCTTAAAGCTGCTTTTTTCCCCAACTTTCGGCGGCAAGGCCCCAGAACCAACAGGCGCATTATCGTCGTTAAAATATCTTACTTGCTCCGATAAAGTTAAATCACTATTAATTCTAGTAGTAATAACATTGCTCTTATTGTTTTCTTCCCCCGTCTTATTATCAATGCCATATTGCGAATAGGTCGAGACTTCTAACTTTTTACCGAAATCTTTTTCTTGATAACTATTCAGCTTAACGGAAAAATTTATTTCACCCTTATCTCCCGGCTTTATTTCGGCGAGCGCTGGTATTTCTTGCTTGGTCCAGACAATTTTACCATTTTCTATTTCACCATTTTTATCAGCCTTAAGTGAAGATAAATCTAAAAAGTAACCATCAGTAACCACCATGACTACTGCGTCCTTAAAACTATTAGCGCCTTTATTACTATAATTTAGAGTGTAATTTAAAGTATCGCCAAAACTAGCAGCGCCATTATTT
>DASROX010000038.1:0-11026 GCA_035646675.1 Saccharimonadales bacterium (SeqCode) | reverse complement strand
ATATTCCTGGTTAGAATCATCTTCAAGCGGCGTATATTTATAATTTTTTCCGTAGTCTAGTTCCTTCATCAACTTAGTCGGGGCATTGCGAAGATGAAGCGGGACCGGAAGGTTACCACTTTTTTCAACCTCAGCGCGCGCCTGATTATAAGCTTCATAAACGGCAATGCTTTTCGGTGATTTAGCTAAATAAGTAACACAGTGCGCCAAATTAACCGCACATTCCGGCAAGCCAATTTTATGGCAAGCTTCATAAGTAGCAGTCGCTAACATTAAAGCGCTGTTATTAGCTAAACCAACATCCTCGGAAGCAAATCTAATCAATCGCCGCGCCACATAAAGCGGGTCTTCTCCCGCTTCAATCATGCGCGCCAAATAATAAATAGCGGCATCAGCATTATGGCCACGCATTGACTTGTGAAGGGCCGAAATAAGATTATAGTGTTCATCACCATTTTTATCATAAAGCAAACCCGGCTTATTGATAATGTCTTTGATAAGTTGAGGAGATATTTCTCCTTGATGTTTATAGGCACTTTCTAGAATCCCGAGGGCTTTACGAGCATCGCCATTAGCCATTTGCACGATTAGTCCGCTAATTTCTTGGCTTAATTTAATTTCTAAACGTTTAGCCGCCAATTTAATTATTTTTTCCAAACTTTTAGAGTCAAGCGCTTCCAAAACCATAACTTTAACCCGTGACAAAAGCGCGCTGTTAACAGCAAAGCTAGGATTTTCCGTAGTGGCTCCGATAAGCGTAATAGTGCCATTTTCCACTTGCGGCAAGAGGGCGTCTTGTTGCGCTTTATTCCAGCGGTGAATTTCGTCAATAAATAAAAAAGTTTTTTGGCCTAATCTTTTACCGCTCTTAGCTCTATCAACCACTACTTTTAAATCTTTGATACCGCTTTCAGTTGCACTAAATTCTATAAATTCTGCCTTAGTCTCTTTGGCAATAATAAAAGCCAGGGTTGTCTTACCGCTTCCCGGCGGACCCCAAAAAATAAGTGACGGTACCCGATCTTCTCTGATAGCTTGATACAGCCAAGTATTAACACTGATAATTTTTTCTTGACCAATAAATTCCGTCAATTTTTGCGGACGGAAATAAGTAGCCAAAGGCATATTTTCCCACATAACCTAAATATAGAACATTTGACGCTACAAAAGCAAGTGTGTATAATTTTAATACCTATACCCTAGGTATAGCTTAAATTAATTCAAAAAATATGTCCGAAAACAAAAAAGACATCGTTATCAATTTTAAAAAAACCAAAAGCTTGATGGACAAGCTTATTACCATGACCGAAGATGGTGAATATTGTATTGATATCATGCAGCAAAATCTCGCCGCGATTGGACTTCTGAAATCTGCCCACCAGATGCTAATGTCTGGCCATCTAAGTACTTGTTTTAAAAGCGCTATGGCTTCTAAAAATGAAAAGTTAAAAGCCAAAATGGTTGAAGAAATTTTAAAAGTTAATAAATTAGCCGCTAAATAAAGCGACTAAGAATAACGATATGAAAAAACTTGTAGTACCGGTTTCTGGTTTACATTGTAAGGCTTGTGAAATCTTAACTGAAGATAGTCTTAAAGAAATAAAAGGAGTTTTAAACGTCGAAGTTAATCATAAAACCGGAAACGCCGAAATAGAATACAGCGGTGAAGAACCGAAAATAGCTGATATTAAAAAAGCCCTGGAAGAAACTGGTTACGGTCTAGGGAAAATAAAAAACCATCATCAAGAAAATGGCGACCAAAATATAAATTGCGATTTAACGGAAACAAAACCAAGCAAAAGAAATTTCAGTTTTTATATAACGGTTTTAGCCTCAGTATTAATTATTTATTTATTGCTTAACCGCACCAGCTCCCTGCCTTTTGGCGGACTACTCCAACAGGATTTTTCTTGGCCGCTAGCAATTATTGTCGGCCTAGTAGCTGGAGTTTCTACTTGTTTAGCACTAGTAGGAGGCCTAGTCCTCAGCTTGGCGGCTAATTATGCCCAAAACCATCCCGAGGCAACCAGACGAGAAAAATTCCGACCCCATATCCTCTTTAATCTTGGACGGCTCGGAGGCTTTTTCTTGTTAGGCGGCATTCTCGGGCTCATCGGTTCCGCCTTTAAATTATCACCAATCGTAAATTCTGTAATAACCATTATTATTGGTGCAGTCGTTTTAATCCTCGGTTTCAAATTACTAGAAATTTTTCCCGCTTTCACTAAATTTGATTTTTCGCTACCAAAAAAATTCGGTAAAATTATAAAAATAAGCGACCCAATAATCTTAGGGGCACTCACCTTCTTTCTTCCTTGTGGCTTCACTCAAGCTATGCAAATTTATGCCCTGGGAACCGGAAATTTTATTCAAGGTGGTTTAATTATGGCCCTCTTTGCCCTAGGAACCGCTCCGGGATTTTTAGGGATTGGTGGTTTAAGTACGCTGGGCGGCAAAAAAAAATCCAGTGCCTTCTTCGTGGCCGCCGGAATAATTGTCATCGCTTTTGGACTTTTCAATTTAACTAACGGTTACCGCCTCTTTAAAATTTCTTCCGGTATTAATTTAACCAGCCTAATATCACCGGCCGACCAAGAAACAAAAGCGACCAACACAAAAATAGAAGAAGAAAACGGCGTCCGCATCATTAGAATGACCGAAACAAATCATGGTTACTCACCAAACTCTTTTACTGTTCTGAAAGACCAACCAGTTAAATTAATTATTGACGCTCAAGCACCTTATTCTTGCGCCAGCAGTTTAATAATTCCAGCCTTAAAGATTCAAACTCAATTAAAACCCGGAGAAAATAATTTTAAATTTACTCCTGATAAAACTGGCGAAATCCCCTTCTCTTGTTCAATGGGGATGTACACCGGAAAAATAATAGTAGTTGATGATAAAAGCCAACTTCGTTAACCAAAAATTAGAAATTAAAATTTAATTTAATTTTTTTATCTCTCGGTGATATCCGGAAATATATTTTCCAATTTCAAAGACAAACATCGTTAAAGAGCCATAAATTAAGACGACTAACCAATCGAAAGCTCTTAACGGAATCGTGCTAAGCAGGCGATTTAAAATTGGCAAATAAACGGAGGCGACAATAAGAACGGCTCCAAAAAATGTTGCCACTACTAAAAATTTATTAGAGAAATGCTTAGTCTTGAAAATTGAAGTATTCAAACTCCTGACGGCATAAATATAAAACATAGTGCTCAAGCCTAAGGTGGCAAACATCACGGTTCGGGCCAGCGTAATGTCACCAAGGACGTGAAAATAGTAATAAAAAATAGCTAACGCAAAACAATCCATAACTATCGCATAAAAAGCAATTACTTTCTGTAAAGCAACCGTCAATAACGGCTGTTTTCTATTCCGCGGTTTTTCGTGCATGACATTATCATCAGAAACATCAAAAGCAAGACTGGCGGCCGGTAAAGGATCTTCAATCAATTTAATCCATAAAATTTGCGCTGGTAAAATCGGTAGTGGCCAACCCAACAGAACCGAAACTCCGATAATAACCATCTCCTGAAAACAATCGGTAAAGAGATAAAGGATGACTTTTCTAATATTTAAAAAAGTAATTCGTCCTTGTTTAACAGCCTCCACGATTGTTAAGAAACTATTATCCAGCAAGACTAAGTCGGCCGCTTCTTTAGCAACGTCAGTCCCGCTGCCAATAGCCACACCAATATCCGCCTTCTTCAGTGCTGGTGAATCATTAATACCGTCACCAGTCATAGCGACAGTCTTACCAATTTCTTGAAAAGCATTAACTATTCTTAATTTATGATGCGGGCTAACCCGAGCATACAGACGGATATCATTAATCCGTTTTTTTAATTCAGCATCTGTCAGTTTATCAAGCTCATCGCCATCAATAACATTATGATGATTTATTTCTAAACCAATCTCTTTAACAATAGCCATCGCCGTCCGCGCATTATCTCCAGTAATAATAACAACCCTAATCCCAGCTTCACGACAAGATTGAATAGCCTGTTTAACGTCTAATCTAATTTGGTCACGTAGAGAAAAAAATCCCACTAAAGTTAAATCCTCCAAATCATTAGCCACTAAACCACCAGATTTACTACTAGTTTTATTTTTATACGCCAAGGCAATTACCCGCGCGCCGACGCTAGTGAATTCCGCAATTTTAGCTTCTTGTACTTTTTTATCTTTAGCGGATAACTTTTTTTCTTGTCCTTGATAATAAATTTTAGAAGCTTGGGCTAATAATTTTTCTGGGGCGCCTTTTACATAAACAACCTCTTGACCATTTTCCAGTTTATGCAAAGTGGCCATTAGCTTGGATTCTGAAGAAAATAATATTTCGTCTAAACGAGGATTAAGCTTTTCTAATTCTTGGCGATACAAACCAACACTGGCTCCCGCCAGCAACAAGGCTTTATCCGTGGGATTACCTAATACTTTTAATTTTGGAAATTCATCACCAGGATTTTCTATCAAACCATCGTTACATAAAACAGCAATTTTTAAAGCCAAGGTTTCTTTGTCCAATTTTTTAATTCCATCTCCGGTTATAAATTGATCAACCAACATTTCTCCCTGAGTCAAAGTTCCGGTTTTATCAGCGCAAATAACCGAAACCGAACCAAGCGTTTCCGCAGCAATAGCGCGCCTCACCAGACCTTGTTTTTTCGCTAAATGCTGCATGCCAATCGCTAAAATAATAGCCATAGCCGGAATTAAGCCCTCAGGAACAGCGGAAACTACAATCACCACGGAAATCATAAACATCTCAAAAATATCTCGACCCGATATCACTCCGATTAAAAAAATAACAACATTAATGACGATTAAAAACAATCCTAATTTAACACCAAAACTATTGATTTGCTTTTGTAGCGGTGTCAATCCCTCGCTTGTTTCTTTAATTAATTTAGCTATTTTGCCAATCTCGGTATTTTGACCGGTAGCAGTAACTAGGGCTTTCCCGTAACCATCAGCCACAATTGTTCCCTGATAAATCATGTTTTTTCTATCGGCTAAGCTAACTTCTGTTGTTAACTCTTTAATCGATTTATCAACTGCAAATGATTCTCCAGTTAAAGCGGCTTCATTTATTTTTAAATCTTTAGCTTCAAATACTCTGGCATCGGCCGGAACAACATCTCCGGCCGCAATTTCAATAATATCGCCGGGAACTAAAAAATCTCTTTTGATGATGGTCAATTGATTATTGCGCCAAACCTTTATTTTATGAGTGACGGCTTGGTTAAGTTTTTCCAAAGCATTATTAGCTTTCCATTCTTGTAAAAACCCAACAACGTTGGTAACCATAACCACAATCAAAATAATAAGCGAATCGCTTTTATGTCCAGCAAAAAAACTAATAACTAAGGCTGCTAGCAGAATAAAGACTAAAGGATTTTTAAATTGACCTAAAAAAAGTCTTAGACCAGTAAGCGCTTTTTTACGCGGTAATTTATTCAAACCATAGGTTTGTAAACGCTTATCAATCTCTAAAGTCTCTAAGCCAGATGGCTTGGCCGCTAATTTTTTAAAAGCGGTGGCAATGCTTAATTGATAGAATAAAGAATTATCCATTGTTGAAAAATTAAAAATTAGTAGCTAGGGATTGATAGTCGATCCAAGCTATCTTTTAATTTTAACATAAGCTCTGTTTTTTTAAAAACAAAACACTCGCTCCCCTATGCTGGAACGAGTGTTTTGTTTACTCATCTTCTTTTATCTCCAAAACTTAATTATCTTCATTATCTTATTTATCTATCCAACATATGTCCGCCGCCCATCCCCAGACCCATTCCAAATCCATGGCCAGGACCATCACCTAAGCCAATACCCGTTAAAATTGTATGTGCTTGTTCCATTAAATTATGAGCCTCAACGAATTGAGCAAAATTGTCTTTAGTGACTTTAGTTACCATCGGATTGCTAGTTCCTTCAGCCGCCACCCAAGCGTCATAGTCGCTGGCGCTAATAGCCGTTTCAACGGCCGTATGCTTAGCTTCCATGGCAGCTTGATTAGCGGTTCTGTTGGCTTCTCTTTCAGCAATCTTAGCGGTTTTTTCCGCATCAGTTAAACCAGTCATTCTACCGGTATAATTATTAACTGCGGCGTCCGCAGCAACCATGCCGCCAGCCATTAGCGCTAAAGCGCCTAGCACAGCGGCTCCTTTTAATAAATTATCTTGTTTCATATTTTTAAATTGATTACCGTTTAGCTCTCCCCTTCAGAAAACTAGAAACGTTTAAATTACTAATTAGTCGAGTGTTAAGATCTTAACTTTCCCTTCTGCTAATTAATACGCCCTTAAAATAAATTTCTTCATTCTAAAAATTAAGTTCCGTACTTTCTATAATTCTAGCTCCACCCATAAATTGCCCGGGGACCGGTGAATGAGGAGCGGCCTTAAATTTCTTAAAAAATCCGTGTCCAGGCATCATCGGCAAAATTTTAAATACTTCAAAAATATCATCTGATTTTTTCTGGCCAATTAACCGTAATGGCCCGCCAGATAGAGGCATAGCAATAAAATCGTTACCTTTTACTTGGATAACCCATTCATGTCTGTTTTTATCAATTAAAATAAAACTCTCGCCGTCCACTTGTGAGGCAATCATCCCTATTAACCGTCCCTCTTCGGGATTTGACCAAAAATCAACATGAGGGTTCATCATCGCACAATATAACGGGGCATTTTGTCCCAAGACTTCATCTAATTCTTGACCGAGTCCGGCAGCAAAAAATATAGCTCCTAAAAAAATACTGGCAACAACCGCCCCTGTAATAATTAAACCAATTGAATAACGATAACCAGTTTTAGTATGTTTTAAATTATAATAAACAATAAAGACAAATAAACTTAAAAATATTAGCCAAAAATAAGGTAAAGTTAAAAGCAACATTTCCCCCAAACTCTTATTGATATCCTGCCTGATGGCAAAATCGTTATAACTGGAAAGATAAATAATTACCGAAACCGCCGCCGCCCCGATAAGGAGCGCTAAAACTCCAGAAATCCAGATAGCATAATTCCTTAACAAGAAATGCCAACGTGCTGTTGGTTTAATTTCTTTCAGTTTTTCTAGAATTTCCTGATTAAAAGTATTGTTTTCCATATATTTAAAGTTTACGGCTGACAAGCAAAACTTTTTTTAACTCAGCTTTTGCCTTATTCATTCTCGAGGCCACTGTCCCTAAAGGCTTTTTGATAATATCTGATATTTCTTGATAATCTTTTTCTTCAATATATTTTAAAATTATTATCTCTTGGTATTTAATATCAATCTGAGAAATTGCCACACTAATTTCTTGTTTTAGTTCTTGACGGACAAACTCTTCTAATATATTAGTATCTCCAGCCAATTCCTTTATTTGACTATCTTTGATATCAATATCTAAAAGTTGCGGCCTGGCTTTGCGCTTACGGTAATTATCTATTACCTCATTATGAGCAATACGATAAACCCAAGAAGAAAACTTTAAGCTATTATCAAAATCATTAAGATTAAGATAAACCTTAATAAAAATATTTTGTAGAATATCTTCAGCCTCCTCTAAGCCAACATTAGATATCCGCCTAATATATCTAAGTAGTTTATCTTTATAACGATTAACTAAGTGCGAAAAAATACTCTGGTTTTCCAGAACTATACTTACCAGCTCCTCATCAGTTTTTTGTTCAAAATCGATATTTTCTATCATAAATCTCTAAACGAGCCTTTTTTATTAATACGGGTAAAAACTATTTTTCTTCAAATAATAAGGAAATCTGCCTTAATTTTATTATACCCGGAAATTTCACTTTAAACAGCTTAACAAAGATTCATACTTCCTTGCGCAAAGCCTAGCTTTGCCTTATGATAAAATCATAAATAAACTAATATGCGTGTTCCAATCAGAAAAGGCAATTCGCGCCTAGATAAAAAAATTGACCCAGCCATGACCGAAGCTAAATATCATGAGCTTGTAAAAAAGCTGGACTTTTGGAAACGGATCAAACGACCGCGCGAAGCCGAAGAAGTTAAGCGTTTAGCTCTCATGGGTGATTTTTCCGAAAATGTCGGCTATCAAGTCGCCAAAGGACGTTTGCGCGGACTCAATGAACGAATTCTTGATTTAGAAAAACTCTTGGGGCGAGCAGAAATTATTAAACTCCAAAATAACGGTACGGTACAGCTCGGAAATAGAGTAACTATAGAAAAAAGTGGCAAACTCACAACTTATCAAATTTTAGGCACGACTGAAACCGATCCCACGAGCGGCACCATTTCCTATTCTTCCCCACTCGGCGCGGCTCTGATGAATAAACACGTTAACGAAACTATAAAAATAAAGCTCGCCGATAAAGAAGTTTATTATAAGATTATAAAAATAGAATAGCTGATACGGGATTAACCTAAACTTTTTACAAATTTAAAAATAAGATTTTTTAATTTCGTCTCCTGGCCTGAAAAACTATGAAGCGATTTTTTAATCATCAACAGCTCGGTATTTTTATTAATTAAGACTTTTTTAAACCAAGCCAAAACTTCCATCATTGGTCGATCAGTGAATTGGTCAGCGCCAGCCAAAACAACTAAAAATGGCTTTTTAATTTTTTGTAAAATTTGCGACTTCTTATTAGGGACAGCATAGCTAAACATTTCTTCCACACTCTCGGGCGTAAAAAGACTTAAAAATCTTTGAGCGGATATTGGGCGCGACCAATATTTTTCCGGTAATAAGGTCTGTGACTTACCGTCCGCGACCAGTTTACGCGCAGTTTTTAAAGCGCGCTGAAAAATTTTCGGCTCAGTGAACTTAATGGCATCGGCATAATCGCTCATCGGCGCTAATAAAATCGCCCCCAGAACGCTAGCCGGGTTTTTCTTAGATAAATAATAAGCAATCTTATTGCAACCCGTCGAATGTCCCAGTAAAATAATTTTTCGGTAACCATTATCCAGTGCCGTATTAATAGCGCCGTCAATATCATCAATGCAGTCGGCAAAAGCTTCATGGGCTTCACCGATAATAAGCGAATCGTAAATGTCAGACTGACGCGGATTTATTTTACGAAATTGATTAATTAGTCCGTGTCCACGGTTATTAAAAACCATCACGGCAGCGCCATCAGCCGTCATTTTTTCAACCAATTCCAGACGCGAAAATAAATTACCGCTTAAACCGTGAAGCAAGATATAAATTGTCTTTACCCGCCTAGAGCCAAAAATAAAACCTTGAAGAATAATCTTTTGGGGCGTAATTATTTTAATATTTTTAGCTTCCATATTTTTATTATTTATTGTCATCAACAAAAAACTCATAACCACCGATTAAAATTGGCGTTGATAAGAAATACCAAATTATCACATCATCTAAGGGAAAAATATTACCAACTAGATTAATCGGCAGGATATATTCCCCCGGCCACCACCAAGAACCAACAATTAAAGAAACCGCTTCATAAATAAAAAACACTAGGGCAAAGAAAACGGTTGGTAACCAGATCTTTTTTAATAACTTAGGATTAAAATAGAACATAATTACTCCCGGAACCAATAAAATTATAAGAGCCAATAAGGCATAATTAACCGCGAGTAAATTAGGGGTAATAAAAAAAATAGAAAATACCACTAAAAACAGGAGGATATACCCTAAAATTATAAAACGAAAACGTTTAGAAATCCGACCGCGCCGATCCTTATCAACAAAATATTCATAAAAGGCTAACACCCAGAAAAAATTTAAAAAAGCGAAAAGGATGTTTTCCAGAGGCGCGATTCCAAATAAACGCGGTAAAATTGACTGAACATCCCAAGCATTCGCTAAGCGAGCGGCAAGCTCTACTGGTGGTGCAAATAATAAAGTTGTTAAAACGGAAAACAATAAAATTTTAAAACGTGATTTTTTGAGCCACAAAAAATTAATAACTGCCGGCGGCACCAAAACCAAAACGATAGAGACCAAATAAACCGGCCGCCAAAAATAAACTATAGCGCAAGCTAAAATAACATAAGCGAGCAAAAATATTAAGCGTTGTTTCTTTTTTTTGTTTAACATCTTACTTAAAGTTTAACAAAAAAGCTTAAAAATAACAAAAGGAGGCTGTAAATTTAGCCTCCTGTTACTTTACAATTTTTTTATTGATCTCTTGATCTTCTGAATATTCAGAGATTTTTTCTTTTCCCCCAATTCCCAGAGTCTCAGCGACCCATTCTTACCGGATCGATAAAAAACTTTAAAATGTAACTGAAATTTTCCACTATCCTTATAGAGTTGGGTTATAAAAGAATAGTTATTCACCTGATAAACAGCGCGGTCGTTATCATTGGCGTCTTTTAAAGCTACACTCTCCTCTACTTGATTTATAGCTCGCAAATTACGAGCAATAATCTCATTAGTATTAGCGTCTTCCGGTTCCACAAACCAATTCGTAGTTGATTCTTTTTTATTTCTCATGATTAATCCTCCAATTTTAAATGTTCAATAATTAATGTTTAACTATATAATGAAATTATCAATTAAAATTCGGCGTTCTTCGGGGTGCGCGGAAACGGAATAACATCGCGGATATTAGCCATGCCAGAAAAATACATAATCGCCCGTTCAAAGCCCAGACCAAAACCGGCATGCTTAACGCCACCATAACGACGAGTATCTAAATACCAATTATAATCTTTGGGATTCATTCCCAGCTCTTCAATTCTATTTTTCAGAACTTCATAACGTTCTTCCCTCTGGCTACCACCGATAATCTCCCCAATTCCCGGAACTAACAAATCCATCGCCGCCACGGTCTTACCGTCATCATTCTGACGCATATAAAAAGCTTTAATATCTTTCGGATAATCCGTTAAAAATACGGGCTTAGCAAAAATTTTCTCGGTAATATAACGTTCATGCTCTGTTTGCAAATCAATTCCCCAGGCAACTGGGTAATTAAATTTCTCACCGCTCTTGATTAATAAATCAATTGCTTCCGTATAAGGTAAGCGCACAAAATCAGCACTCAAAATGTTATTCAGTCTTTCTAAAAGACCGGTG
>DASROX010000037.1:0-13915 GCA_035646675.1 Saccharimonadales bacterium (SeqCode) | reverse complement strand
GGCATAATCAATATCAGCGCGTAAAGTTTGGAGCGGGACTTTTCCCCAAACAAGCTTTTCGGTACGAGCAATTTCCGCTCCATTTAAACGTCCAGCAACAACAACCTTAGCTCCTAAAGCACCGCCTCTTTCCACGCGACCGAGAGCTTGCTTCATAACTCTACGGAAAGCCATTCTCTTTTCAATATCTAAAATCATGCTAGAAACAATAATCTGAGCGCTTAAATTTGGACGACTGACTTCTTTAATATTTAAATTTATTTCTTGCATGCGGAAATTCTTCAAAAATTTATCATGCAATTTTTTCTTCAATTCTTCAGCGCCATTACCGCCGCGACCGATAATAATACCCGGTTTAGCAGTAAAAATAGTGATTTCAATCTTATTAATACCGCGGGCGATTTCTACCTTATCAATTCCGGCTTCCTTAAATTCCCTAATCATGTACTTGCGAATATAAATATCTTGTTTGATATTTTTTATATATTGCTCACCTTGTTCAAACCAAATAGAATGCCAAGTCTTGGTGATGCCCATGCGTAGAATTTTTGGATTAACTTTTTTACCCATATTTATTGCTGTTAATGATTTATATATTAACCGGCTTTTCTTCTAAAAACTTTGGCCTTCTCTGGAGCGACTACTTGTTTAGTGCTAGCCTTTTCCGGCTTAGCGGTTATTTTAGCGGCTTTCTCACCTTCTTTAACTAACTTTTCTAGTTTAACCGGTTCAGCCGTTTTAATAACTTTCTTGTCTTTCTTACCGCTGTCTTTAATTTCCGCTAAAATAACGTGGATATGACAGCCGCGTTTTCTGATAGCGCTAGCGCGACCATGAGCCCTTGGCATCCATCTCTTTAAAGTTGCCCCTTCATCGGATCTGATTTCTTTGATAAACAAGTTAGCTTTATCTAATTCGTAAGTATTAACGGCATTAGCAATTGCTGATTTGATAAGTTTGCTGACCGGTAAACAAGCCTTCTTATTAACAAATTTTAATTGATCCAAAGCGGTTATAACCGGCATTTTACGAATAACATCAATAACCAGGCGAACTTTCTGGGCTGACATTCGTGCATGTTTTAAACTGGCTTTTACTTCCATATAAATTTTCGATTATTTTTTAGCAGCGGCCTGGGTCTTAGCCATTTTACCTCCATGACCAGAAAACTTTTTGGTCGGAGAAAATTCTCCCAAGCGATGTCCAACCATATTTTCCACAATATAAACAGGAATATGAGTTTTGCCGTTATGAACAGCGATGGTAAATCCCACCATTTCCGGAGAAATAGTACAAGCTCGATCCCAAACTTTAATTACCGGTTTTTCATCCGCTTTAAGATTTTTGATTTTATTAAGCAACCTTAGATTTATATACGGTCCCTTTTTTAAACTTCTGGACATAATAATTTAAAATTAAATTTATTTGCGCTTCGATCTTCTTTTAACTATTAAACGATCACTGTGACGCTTTTTTCTAGTCTTAACACCAAGAGCTGGTTTACCCCACATAGTTTTTGGATGTTTCAACCCAATGGATTGCTTACCTTCACCACCGCCATGTGGATGATCAACCGGATTCATCGCCGTGCCACGAACAGTTGGTCTGATACCTAAGTGACGGCTTCGTCCCGCCTTACCCAAGGAAATATGTCTCTTATCAGGATTACTAGCCTGGCCAACAGTACACAAACATTCTTTCTTAATTAATCTAATTTCACCTGATGGCATTTTTACTTGCGCATATTTACCTTCAACGCCCATGACGTAAACTACGTTACCGGCACCGCGGGCAATCTTTGAACCTTGACCTGGTTCTAACTCTACCGAACTAACAGGCATACCGGCCGGAATAAACTTCAAAGGCAAGGCATTGCCATTTTTTATTTCAATTAAATCCTGAGAACTCATTAATTTATCACCAACACCAACATTAATTGGAGCGACAATATATCTTTTTTCACCATCACCGTAATGCAATAAAGCTAAACGAGCCCCGCGGCCTGGGTCATATTCAATCGCCGCCACTGTCGCTTCGACATTAAATTTATCACGTTTAAAATCAACTAAACGAACAGCTCGCTTCGCGCCACCGCCTCGATGTCTAACGGTAATTTTACCACTGGAATTGCGGCCACCTCTTTTCTTTTTAGGTGTTACCAATCTTTTTTCCGGAGTGAATTTGGTAATATCTTTAAAATCGTCAAAAGTCGCTTCACGGCGTCCAGGAGTATTTGCTTTTACTTTTTTAATTCCCATATTGATGAATAAAATTTCTATTTATAAATGCCGACGCTTAGACGCCTTCGTAAACCTTAATGGAATCACCCTTAGCTAAAGTCACAATTGCCTTTTTCCAATCTTTTCTCTGACCGCGAATTTTACCGCGAGCCACGCGTTTACCTTTCATATTAACAATATTGACAGCCACTGGATTGACGCCGTAAACAGCTTGAATCGCCTTAGCAGTTTCAATCTTATTAGCGCCACGAGCAATTACGAAAACATATTTATTTTCACTAGCTAAATGGGTTGCTTTTTCAGTAATTAACGGTTTAACTAAAGCGCGACTAGAGGCTGCATGTTTATAGACAGTCCCCTTAGCCTTACCAGCAGTCTTAACGGTTGCGGTTTCAGCATACAAATCTTTCATGGACTGCGCCTCTTTTTTAGACTCCACTACCTTAGCTTCGGTCGTGGTTTTAGCCGCTGCCGATTTCTTATCTTCAGTAGGAGTTTTTTTTGATCCGAATAAAGCCATATTTTTATTTATTATAGCGTTTAGTAAAAGTGGCAACCGCATTTTCTGTAAGCAGTAAATTCTTATAATTTAACAGGTCAATCAAATTAACATTTTCTAAGTTGATAATCTTAGTACCGACTAAATTGCGTCCAGAATATTTGACCTTGTCATCTTTAGCGTCGTTAATAATTAAAATATCACGACGGTCGTTGTTTAAAATTTTTGTTTCAATCGCGCTTAAAATTTCGTTAAACTTTTTAGTTTTATAGGTTTCTAATGCTAAAGAATCAACCACAATCAGCGCATTATTTTTAACTCTATCTGATAAAACCATAAAGATGGCTTTCTGTTTCATTTTCTGATTTATTTTTTTCTTAAAATTACGATCCTTAGTCGGACCAAAAGTAACACCACCACCAATCCAAATCGGACTTCGACTAGAACCAGCACGAGCCCGTCCGGTTCCCTTTTGTTTCCAAGGCTTCTTACCACCACCAGAAACTTCACTTCTATCTTTGGTGTGTGCTAAAACCTGACGACTATTAGCCATTTGCGCAACCATCGCTTGGTGAAGAAGTTCCTGACTAGCGTCAACGCCAAAAATATTAGCGCTTAATTCTAAGTCCTTAACTGGTTCGGCGACTTGATTGTAAACTTTTATCTTTAATGACATATGAATCTCAATTTACTAATTACTAATTATGAAACTGACTCTTCGGCCTTAGCCTCTTCGGCCTTAGCTTCTTCTTTTGGTTCAGCCTTAACTTCTTCTTTTGGTTCAGCCTTAACTTCTTCAACAACCGCTTCAACTTTAACTTCTTCAACCGCCACCTTAGTATTTACTTTAAGTTCACCGACACCGTTAATCATCAATAAACCATTAATCGCTCCCGGAACGGCCCCTTTAATAAATAAGATATTATTTTCGGCGTCGACTTTAATAATTTCTAAATTGGTAGTAGTCACTCTTTCGCCACCCATACGACCACCCATTTTGGTGCCTTTGAAAACATGAGCCGGACCTTTAGGACCGATAGAACCAGGCATTCTTTCCTGATCTTTATTACCATGAGTTTTTTTAAAACCATGAAAACCATGACGTTTAACTACCCCCTGAAAACCCTTACCCTTAGAAACGCCGGTTACATTAATAATATCGCCAGCAGCAAAAGTTTCGACGCTAACAACGTCGCCAATCTTAAAATTACTGGCTTCGGTAATTCTAAATTCTCTAATATGAGCCGGCATATTCTCCATGTTCTTAAAATGGCCGACTTGGGGCTTCTTAATATTCTTCTTTTTTCGATTACCGTAGGCTAATTGCAAAGCTTCATAGCCATCTTTAGCCTTAGTTTTGACTTGAGTTATTGGGCAAGGACCAGCTTGAATAGGAGTAACGGCAAATACTTTATCGCCATTCCAGACCTGGGTCATGCTCATTTTTTTTCCACTAATAAATTTCATATGGTTTTCTTCAATATACACAAAAAAAACTGGTTCAATAAACCAGTAAGAATAAACAAAAAAATGAAAAATAAAACATGTTTCTGATAGTTTTATTCACCAACTTTAATTGTATTTCTCTGATTTACCTCCAAATTTTACTAATATTGGCCAAGATACTTTCTAAAATTAGAGTTGTCCGAACCGCCAAAAGTAAACAATTTTATTACTTTTTTATATTACTACATTTTTATTTCAACGTCAACCCCTGCCGGTAAATTTAAACCGGTCAAATCTTCAATAGTTTTAGCAGTCGGGTCAATAATATCAATCATGCGCTTATGAATACGCATCTCATACTGATCACGCGCATCTTTGTGCACGAAAGTAGACCGATTAACGGTATATTTTCTTTTTTCTATCGGAAGCGGGATAGGACCAAAAAACTGAGCATCACTGCGCTCGATAGTTTCAATAATAGTCTTCGTGGCCTGATCAATAATTTTGTGGTCAAAAGCCTTAATCTTGATTCTTATCCTCTGTTTGAATTCTTTTTCGTCTTTTTTGTGTTCGGACATAATTTAAATTTTTTTAAAATGATCGCTACGAGCTTGCTCTTCTCTAATTAAGAAGAGCAAGCCTAAGTAATTACTTTAAGATTTTAGTAACAACACCAGCACCAACAGTGCGTCCACCTTCACGGATAGTAAACTTCTGCTTATCTTCAAGAGCAATTGGAGCAATTAATTTAACAGTTAAATTAACAGTATCCCCAGGCATAACCATTTCCGTTCCGGCAGGCAAAGTGATATCGCCAGTAACGTCAGTGGTCTTGAAGTAAAATTGAGGCTTATAACCATTAAAGAATGGTTTATGGCGTCCGCCTTCATCTTTAGATAAGACGTAAACTTCAGCTGTGAATTCAGTATGAGGGGTAATTGTCCCTGGCTTGCAGAGAACTTGACCTCTTTCAACTTCATCCTTCTTAGTACCGCGAAGTAATAATCCAGCGTTGTCTCCTGCCTGTCCTTGGTCTAACTGTTTGTTAAACATTTCAATTCCAGTAACAGTAGTTTTCTTAGTATCCATTAAACCAACAATTTCAACTTCATCACCAATCTTGATAACACCTCTTTCAATACGGCCGGTAACAACAGTGCCGCGACCTTCAATTGAGAAGATATCTTCAATCGGCATTAAGAAAGGATGATCAATGTCTCTTACTGGGTCTGGGATAAATTCATCAAGTTGCTTCATAAGCTCCATTAAAGGTTCAGCATCAGGACCAGTTGGGTTTTCCAAAGCCTTCAAAGCGGAACCACGGATGATTGGAGTAGTATCTCCTGGGAATTCATATTTCTTTAATAAATCACGAATTTCTTCTTCAACCAGGTCAATCAACTCCTGATCTTCTACCATATCGCACTTATTCAAGAAAACAATAATATAAGGGACGCCAACCTGACGAGCTAACAAGATATGCTCTCTGGTCTGAGGCATAGGGCCATCAGTAGCGGCAACTACTAAAATTGCACCATCCATTTGAGCAGCGCCAGTAATCATGTTTTTAACATAATCGGCGTGACCCGGACAATCAACGTGCGCATAATGGCGCTTGTCTGACTCGTATTCTACGTGAGCGGTAGCAATAGTAATACCTCTTTCCTTTTCTTCAGGAGCGGCATCGATTTCACCGACCCCCTTATGAGATGCTTTCATGCCTTTAGCGGCGAAAACAGCCAACATCGCGGCGGTTAAAGTAGTTTTCCCATGATCAACGTGGCCAATAGTGCCGACGTTTACATGGGGCTTTGTGCGTTCAAATTTGTCTGCCATGTTTTTGTTGTAAGGCCCCCGCTTATCGCAGGGTTTCTTTCCTTAGGTTAGGAAACCAGCCGAACTAAATTAAATTAATATTTTAATAAATTTTCAATAAAAAATTACTCGATATTATGCGCATTGTTTTTGACTGCCGGAGGAATTTTCCAATTCTTTTTTACCTTATCTTCCTCTGATAGTACGGGCGCATTTTCTTGATTCTTCCACATCGAGATTTCGCGATTAATTTTATCAGTTAAATCTTCTTCTGTCAAATTTTCCGCTTTCGTCTTTTCTGCTGTAAAATTAGGGGTTTTTTGACTTTCAGGCGCCTTATCAACAAGTACTTTCTGACCATTGGCCTGAGAGTAACTATCAAAGTCCATTACGACATAAGCGCTGTCGGGACTGGCGGCATCAAAGACTATCACCTTGTCCCCAGTCTGCTTAATTAATTCAATAATTTTTTTGAATTGTTCAGACATATATTTAGTGATTAATTTAAAAACCGTGTTTTTTTACTTACCATTTTTTTCCTTTAATGTCTCTAAAATACTTTTTGGTACTTCGGCGTAATGAGAAAATTCCATTACATAATTAGCGCGTCCTTGGCTCATTGATCTAAGACCAGTTGAATAGCCAAACATTTCCGCCAAAGGAACCTTGGCTTTAACAACTTTGATATTGGCCCGGTCTGACATTTCTTCCACTTGTCCGCGCTTACTGCTTAAGTCGCCAATAATATTTCCCATATATTCTTCCGGGGTAGTCACTTCCACTTTCATCATCGGTTCTAATAAAACTGGACCCGCTTTTTGACAGGCCTCTTTAAAAGCAAAGATAGCGGCCATTTTAAAGGCAATTTCGGAAGAGTCAACTTCATGATAAGAACCATAAAAAACTGCGGCCTTAAAATCAACCATTGGATAACCGGCAACTACACCGCTGTTCATGGCTTCCTTAACACCTTTTTCAATCGCTGGAATATATTCACGGGGGATAACACCACCCTTAACTTCATCAACAAACTCATAACCTTTACCAGTTTCTTGGGGCTCAACTCTTAAAGAGCAGTGACCATATTGTCCGCGTCCACCAGATTGCTTAACATATTTATGTTCCGCTTCCGCAACTTTAGTAATAGTTTCGCGATAAGATACTTGAGGCTTACCAACATTGGCTTCGACACCAAATTCGCGCTTCATACGATCAACAATAATTTCCAAATGTAATTCACCCATACCAGAGATTAAAATCTGATTAGTTTCTTCATCGGTCGCGACTCTAAAGGTTGGATCTTCTTCCGCTAAACGCGCTAAAGCGACTCCCATTTTTTCTTGGTCAGCCTTAGTTTTTGGCTCTACCGCAATCTTAATAACCGGTTCTGGGAAAGTAATTGATTCTAATAAAACTGGGTCATCTTCAGCACATAAAGTATTGCCGGTAGTCGTATTTTTCAAACCAATAACGGCGGCGATATCACCGGCATAAATTTCTTTAATTTCTTCACGATGATTGGCATGCATGCGGACTAAACGGCTAATTCTTTCTTTATTGCCAGTTGAGGAATTAATAATATAAGAACCAGAAGCGAGAACTCCTTGATAAACACGCACAAAACATAATTTACCAACAAAAGGATCAGTCGCAATTTTAAAAGCTAAACCAATAAACGGTTTACTATCGTCAGCATTAACATTAACTTTCTTTTCAGGGTCACGCACATCAGTGGCCTCAACTTGGGGGACATCTAAAGGAGATGGTAAATAATCATTAACGGCGTCTAAAGCTAACTGAACACCGATATTTTGTAAGGCCGTGCCACATAAAACTGGGTAAATATCATTAGCAATTACTCCTTTGCGAATTGCGGCTTTAATTTCTTCTAAAGAAACTTCTTGACCGTTCAAATATTTTTCCATGGTAACTTCATCACATTCAACCGCTTTTTCTACTAATTCGGCATAAAAAGTATCAACCTTTTCTTTCATGTCATCCGGGATTGGCACTTCTTCGATATTAACGCCAAAATGACCGGAAAACTGATAAGCCTTCTTGGTTAACAAATCAATCACGCCTTTTAAATTATCTTCGGCCCCGATTGGTAATTGCATGGCCACTGCTTTCTGGTTTAATCTGGTACGAATAGAATCTAAACTCATATAAAAATCCGCGCCCATCTTATCCATCTTATTAACGAAGCACAGACGCGGCACTTGATATTTGTCCGCTTGGCGCCAAACAGTTTCCGATTGTGGTTCCACGCCAGCCTGACCATCAAAAACAGCAATCGCGCCGTCTAAAACGCGCAAAGAACGTTCAACTTCAACGGTAAAGTCAACGTGCCCGGGAGTATCAATAATATTAATTTTCTTATTCTTCCAAAAACAAGTAGTCGCCGCCGAGGTAATCGTAATGCCTCTTTCTTTTTCCTGTTCCATCCAATCCATTTCCGCGGCCCCTTCGTGAACTTCACCAATTTTATGCTTTTTGCCAGTATAAAAAAGGACGCGTTCAGTGAAAGTGGTTTTACCAGCATCAATGTGCGCCATGATGCCGATATTTCTAATATTGTCTAGAGAATAATCTCGGGGCATATTTTAAAATTAAGTTTAATATTTTATCTTGAAAAATGAGCGAAAGCCTTATTGGCCTCAGCCATCTTATGAACTGCTTCTCTCTTTTTAACAGCCGTGCCTTCACCATTAGAAGCATCTAAAATTTCAGTCGCTAATTTTTCCGCAGTGGAACGACCCTTACGGTCATTAGCGGCGTTGATAATCCAATTACAACCTAAGAAATATCTTCTTTCACCACGAACCTGGAAAGGAACCTGATAGTTGGCGCCACCGACGCGCTTACCACGAACTTCAACTAAGGGAGATACTTTCTTAATTGCCTTATTGAAAATATGGCGTGGGTCTTGTTTGGTTTTTTCTTTTAAAATATCAAAAGCGCGGTAGACGATACTTTCAGCTACGCTTTTTTTGCCTCTTTCCATGACATAGTTGATAAATTTGGCAATATTCTGGTCATTATACTTAGAATCGCCTTCAATATCTCTTTTTGGGGCTGGTTTTCCTCTCATATTTGTTAATTTAAATTGATTACTTAGTAGCGGCCTTTGGTTTCTTAGCACCATAAGAACTACGGCTCTTACGTCTTGCTTCGACACCCGATGCATCATAAACGCCACGAACAACTTTATAGCGCACACCCGGAAGATCTTTGGTTTTTCCACCCTTAACTAAAACGATGGAGTGTTCCTGTAAATTATGTCCCATACCCGGGATATAGGCGGTGACTTCCATGCCGTTAGACAAACGAACACGAGCAATTTTACGTAACGCCGAGTTCGGCTTCTTTGGGGTAGTGGTGGTTACCTTTAAACAAACGCCTTGTTTAAAAGGAGCCCCTTTGGCAGTTTCTTTCTTTTTACGATGTAAGGAATCAAGGCCGAAATGAAGAGCAATGGCATTCTTATGTACCTTAACCTTCTTTCTTCCCTGTTTAACCAATTGGTTTATTGTTGGCATAATTTTCTTTATGATTCGCCTGCCTGACAGACGCCCGGTGCGAACTTTAGTAATTACTAAATTTTAAATATTAAAAGAATCCTGAGAATTCAGGATGTGTTAATTTTTTACACGCTTTCAATTTAACAAAATATAAAATATAAGTCAAGATGGAAAAAGTAATAATCCGAAGCTTTATCGGCCCTTTTAGATAACGTGACTCGGGTAAAGATGCTTGTTTGACTTTATGGGCATAATTTGTTAATTTGAGATGATAATTAATTGGCGGAAACACCAAGAGATTATCGTGTTTTTCGAGAACTTTAACAAAATAAATTTATAGTAATCACCTAAAAATTAGAATCATGGTAGAACATTTTTATCGCTTTCAAGCTGGCGTTGAAATTTGTTTCAACGTTGAAATGACCGAGCCTTTAACTTCTAAAGAATTAGAAGTCTTAACCTGGTTGTTATCGGAAACTTTCGAGCCGCAAAATTTTGCGCGCGAATCATTTCTGGTATCGCCGAATGTGAAAGTTGGTCCCTTGCTTAATTACGCCACTCCCTGGAATACCAACGCGCTCTCAATTTGTCACGCTTGCGGGCTGACAAAAATTACCCGGATTGAAAAATTTATCCACACCCCCTTTGCCAGTCAAGCCGAAGCTGACGCGCAAGCGCCTAACCTTTTTGACCGCATGACGCAAATGATTTATCTAGAGCCCTTAAAAAGTTTTGATACTGGTCGCCAACCGGAAGCAGTTTACAGCATTCCGATGACCGCTGAAGGACCGGATGCTTTGTTAAAAATTTCCGGACTCTCCATGGATCAGGCGGACCGCGAATTCTACTACAAATATTTTGTAGAAATAGAACATCGCGACCCGACGATTGTGGAGATTATGGATTTGAACAATGCCAACTCGGAGCATTGTCGGCACGGCTATTTCAAAGGTAAACAATTTATTGACGGCGTGGAGATGCCGGAGACATTAATGGAAATTGTGATATCGACCCTGACAGCCACCCCACGCTGCTCTATTTTAGCCTTTCGTGATAATTCGTCTGGAATTAAGGGTTATGAAATAAAAACGCTGATGCCTAAACACCCCGGACAAAGATCAGTTATGAAACTTCGGAAGAAGTATTATCACTTCATCTTCACTGCGGAAACTCATAATTTTCCGACCGGAATCGCTCCTTATCCAGGAGCAGAAACCGGCACTGGTGGGCGTATCCGTGATATTCAGGCAACCGGCCGCGGTGGTTTAACGATTGCCGGAACGACTGGCTATTTCGTGGGTAATCTTTATCTCCCGGGATATGAATTACCTTGGGAAAACAAAACTTTTATTTATCCCGGAAACGTTGCCAGCGGTCAAAAAATTATGATTAAAGGTTCCGATGGAGCCTCTGACTATGGCAACAAGTTCGGCGAACCGGTAATAAATGGTACGGCCGCTTCGGTGGCCATCAGATTACCAAATGGCGAACGCCAAGAGTATATCAAGCCAATTTTATTTACCGGCGGAATCGGCATGCTGGATGACGAGCATATTGAAAAAGGCGAAGCCTTGCCCGGTATGCTAATTGTCCAGATTGGTGGACCAGCTTTTCGCATCGGTAAAGGTGGCGGTTCGGCATCATCTAGAAATCAGGGAGATAATGAGGAAGAAGTTGACTTTAATGCCGTACAGCGTGGTGATGGCGAGATGGGCCAAAAAGTAAATCGCGTTATTAGGGCTTGTGTGGAAATGGGCGAAGACAATCCGATTATAATTGTCCATGATCAAGGGGCCGGTGGACCCGCTAATGTCTTAAAAGAATTAGTGGAAAAGTACGGCGGTAAGATTGACATCCGAAAAATTGCCGTTGGTGATCCGACTCTGTCAGTCTTAGAAATTTGGATTTGTGAATATCAAGAACGTAACGGCCTTATTATTGAACCCGGACGGATTGAGGAATTCCAAGCCATTTGCACGCGCGAAAAAGTGAACTGTGAAGTACTCGGTGAAGTAACTGATGACGGTTATTTTGTCGTTTATGACAGTGCTGATGACAGTATTCCGGTACGCTTGGATTTAAGTAAAGTTTTAGGCGGTTTGCCGCAAAAAACTTTTACTGACAATCATGTAGAAAGAAAATTACTACCCCTGGAACTGCCTAGCGACTTTTCTCTAGCTGAAGGAATCAAAAGAATCTTCGGCTTAGTGTCTGTTGGTTCCAAAGACCATCTGACGGCAAAAGTTGACCGCAGTGTTACGGGTTTGATTGCCCAACAACAATGTTGTGGCGCTGTGCAGATTCCGGTGGCTGATTTTGGGATTGTGGCTCAAAGCTATTTTCCTGATATTTGTCATGAGCATACTGGTGCGGTAACGGCGATTGGAGAGAAGCATATGGAAATGATGCTTAACACCCCGGCTGCAGCTAGAATGACAGCTGCCGAATTATTAACCAATATGGCTCCAGCGGTAATTAGTTGCCTGCAGGATTTGAAGGTTTCTGCCAACTGGATGTGGGCCCCGAAACTTCCGGGTGAAGGCGCGCGCCTGTACGACGCAGCGACTGCTTTGCGGGATTTTATGATTGAAGTCAGAATTGCCATTGATGGCGGAAAAGATAGCCTATCAATGGTTACCAAAATCCAGCATCCTGACGGAAAAACTGAAATGGTGAAATCCCCCAGTCAATTAATTTTATCCGGATACGTGACCGTGCCTGATGTAACTAAAAAAGTTACTCCGGACATTAAACATCCCGGAAAAAGTATCTTGTTAAGAGTTGATTTAGCTCGGGGACAGCGTCGCTTAGGCGGTTCGGCTTTAGCGCAAGCTTATTGCCAAACAGGAAATAATTACCCAGACATTGACCCCAAAACTTTAGTTTACGGATTTAACGCCATTCAAACTCTGGTTAGCGCTGGGTTGATTTCTGCCTGCCATGACATCAGTAAGGGCGGTTTCATTACCACTCTTCTGGAAATGGCTTTTGCGGGTAATTGTGGATTTGACATCAATTATGGTTTATCAGTTCCTTTAACAGCAGAATTATTTGCTGAGGAATCTGGTTGGATAATTGAATGTTTACCAGGCGAAGATCTAAAATTAGTAATTAATGTTTTAGATAGTTATTCCATCCCCTACCAAAACTTGGGGACGACAATACAGCCGAAAGAAGCGATCATTAGAAATCATTCTGAAATCGTTTTCTCAGACAAGCTGGGAAATCTCAAAGAAGCTTGGCACGAAACCAGCTACCAGTTGGAAAAACTGCAAATACCGCCGGACTTAGCTCAGGTTAAAAAGATGAATATTTGTTATCGCTCTGGGGCCCAATATCATTTATCTTTTACGCCACAAGCAACAGAGCCTTGGGTATTTAAATTTGAAAAACCAAAGGTAGCCGTTATCCGCGCAGAAGGCTCTAATGGTGATCGGGAAATGAGTTCATTTTTTTACCAAGGTGGACTTAAGGTCTCAGACATTGCCATGAGTGATTTACTTTCCGGAGCAGCTAATTTGGACGAGTTCCAAATGGTGGCTTTCGTTGGCGGCTTTAGCTACGCTGATGTTTTGGACTCAGCTAAAGGCTGGGCCGGAGTTGTAAAATTTAACGACAAGTTAAAAATAATGTTTGAAGATTTTTACAAACGTCCCGACACGCTTTCACTGGGCATCTGTAACGGTTGCCAATTTGACGCTCTGACGGAGTTAATATTTCCGGAATTAAAACCGGAAGAACAACCACGTTTTATTAAAAACGATTCCGGTCGTTTTGAGAGCCATTTCTTGACTATCAAAATTATGGATAGTCCCGCGATTATGCTCCAAGACATGGAAGGTTCTACTTTAGGAGTTTGGTCGGCGCACGGTGAAGGCAAAGCTTTCTGCCCAGGCAACACATCACACATCCCTGTCCGCTACGCCAAGGATAACGGTGACATCGCCCGCTCTACTGACTACCCTTTCAACCCTAACGGTTCGCCTGATGGAATTGCCGGGCTATGCAGTGCTGACGGACGGCATCTGATTATGATGCCGCACCCTGAAAGGACTTTCTTACCCTATCAGTGGGCTTACTGGCCGCAAGAATGGTCAGAGCTTAAAACTGCGCCTTGGTTAAAAATGTCCCAAAATGCCAGAGCATGGCTAGCGGAACATAAATAATAAACCAGTTAGTAAAACTAGCCCCCGCAATCAAGCAATGCGGGGGTTTTTATTTCGCAAAAATTTAGTCTTGACATATTTTTATATTTATGATAAAGTTAAGCCAGAAAAAATGAACATTCATAAATAAATATTAACCAAAAAATCTGAAAAATGACAAAAAAAGTAACAAAACCTTTCTCAGTAAAAGTATTGATCATGGCATTATTGCTATTTGGCACCATTATT
>DASROX010000036.1:0-12975 GCA_035646675.1 Saccharimonadales bacterium (SeqCode) | reverse complement strand
CAGAATTTACCAGACTACATTGAAACAAATGTCCCTGGTATTCGGGATTGGTGGATGGACGCTGGTCAGCAATCAGCCGACCGAATTGATGGTATTAAAAACACGCTTGACGCTAATGCTGATTATTTAGTTCTGGGAGGTCAGCTTATGAAAGGTAATCCTGGAAAAGTAATTAGCCCTGCTAAGAGCCGTGAACTTTCTATTGCCGAAGCTTTGAAGTCTGACGCCCTCAGTCTGATTAAAGGACAGCCTTTGGAAACGCTGATTAATCTTGAAGGTCATTATCAATCGAGTAAAGGCCCTGATGGTAATTTTTTGGGTCCACTGGTTGCTTATAGTGGTAAGTATCCTTCTCCGACAGGCGAAAAGAATTATGTGGGAGATGTTTATTTTAATCTGGCCATGATAGAAGATCATCCGCAAAGATTAAATTATTTTGCCAAGTTAATGGTTAAAAAAATTCGTGCCTTTGAAGAAACCTGGGGTCATAAAATTGACTGTCTTATCGGTGCTCCCGAAGGAGGAAGCAAAATTGCCCAGGAAGTTGGACGTCTACTTAACATTCCTGGCTTACGCCTGGAAAAAGAAGTAACGGCTCTTAAAACCGCGACTGCCAAAGAAGAATTTAATTTAGTCATGCGCCGGAATGCTGGAGCGCTTCAGATTGGCTGGTTCGCTCTTATTTTTGAGGACTTATGCAATAATTTCGGTACGACTCAAAAAGGAATTAATACCCTTGATACCTTTGGAGTTGTTACGGTGGGGATTGCTTGCGTTGCCAATCGGTCTAAAGACCATATTGATGAGTGGGAAGGTCTGCCCGTTATCGCTGGCATGTCCGTTCCCTCTGAACAATATGAGCAAGAAGACCCGCTCGTGTCTGATTTAATTGCCGCTGGCAGTTTGAGTACCGATCCGAAAAAAGATTGGAGTAAACTGAAAGCAGCAATGGAAACGGAATAAACTAAAATTGAAACTTGTTCTTTTGAAAAGCCCCTGTAAATATACGGGGGCTTTTTATGTTATAATATAAAAAACATATGAAAACTAAATTTGTCATTTGTGAAGACATTAATAAGAAACCATTTAAGGTTAAGGCGGAAGATTTAATTTTTCGTCCTTCAATTTACGGTTTGCTTTTTAAAGGTGAAAAAATTCTCCTCAGCAAGCAATGGGATGGCTACGATTTTCCCGGTGGCGGAATTAAAAAAGGGGAATTATCAATCGACGCTTTAAAACGAGAGTTTTGGGAGGAAACCGGTTTGCGGGTTACCCCCGCTCAGCTCATCATGGTTACCGAAAATTTTTTTATTAGCATCGAAAGTCGCAAAAGTTTGCACGGTATTCTAATTTATTATATTTGTCAGAATCCTCAAGGACGGATTTCTACCAAACATTTTGATACTCATGAGAAAGCTTATATGTCGGCGGCTGAATGGATAAACGTTAAAGATATCGCCAAGCTTAAATTTTATAATGGTGCTGATAGCGTAAAGCTTATTAAGCAAGCCTATGCGCTGGTTAAGAAAAAAATGTAACCTTAAGTATTTTTGACCTCAAAAATCTTTAATGCTAATATTAAATTAAGATTTGTTCTTTAACATAAAGGATTGGATTAATTGTTAAGTTTAACTGCTGCTGTTTAGGTAAGTTTTACAATTCATCGAATATAAATTTAAAACTCTGTATCATGAAAACTACACTGAAATTGAAGAATTTATTGATTACTTGGTTTTTAAACAAAAAAAACCGTATTCCTTTGCTGTATTGTGAAGAAGGGGCCAAAATTTATGAGAGGCCTATTTTCAAAAAATTTCCATACGTGGAAATTGTTTTTCCTAACAGTTGGGATGTATTTCGCGCAGTTGCTAAATACAAAACAGAGTTGTTTGTTGGGATAAAAACTTCTGATTATGTAACTTTCATGCTTTGTCTCGAGCTAAAAGTAGAAACTTCTAAAGAATTTAAAGCTTCAGATTTGGAGAAATTAATCGCTTTACAAAAAGCTAAGTTTCCCGCTCAGAAGAAATTTGAGTTCGTAGATTGTCTGGAAGATTTCCTAATCGCCGATTGCTTACGCAATCACCACTTCATTAAATCTTTGTTGGAAGATTATCATGATGAAAAAATTGATTTTTTTTATTTGGAAACAGCGATTATGCGGATGATTAAAGTTCCTAACCTATTCACGAACGTGAAAAAAATGGAACTGACATTGTCTGATTTTCCTAAAAGAGTGGTTAAGTTGAACCCCAAGGTTCGGCTATTATCATTTAGCAGATCTACTGCCGTTCTCTAAAGTGTCCACTCGGACATAAATATCGAGACTCGCTCATCTTTAATAGGTAAGCGAGTCTTTTTATTTTTGTCAGGCCCCGCTCTTGCCCCCGGAATTTAAAATGCTATAATTATTTTAAGAAAATTAATTACAATTATATGTCTGAACGAAGTTTGGATAGTGAATATGTAAATGAATGGGGAAACGAAGCGACACAATGTCAGAATTGTGCCAGTTTTTATGCGCAAGACGAGAAATGTGTTTGCGTTACCTCCGACGATAAATTTTTTGCGGAACTTTTAGAAGAAAATGGCGAGATTTCTCCAGAGGGTCACTGTGATTATTTTAAGTCAGTGGATTAAAGCTGTGCTTGATATTTTAGAAAATGAAAACGACCCGATTGTTGTCAGGTCGTTTTTTTGTTTTTGTTTTTATTTTCTGGCTTTTAAAATTAATTATTCGTATTGCCAGTTTTTGATAACTCCCTCTACCAGACTGATAATACTGAGAGCCTTTTCTTTAGAGGCGCCAATATAGTTTTCTGGTTGTTTGAGTAGATTTTGGATCTCTTCCGGAATTTTAGCTAGGGCAGTTTTTAATTCCAGATCTGGATTTAAGTCAGCAGCCATTTCGGCGGCTCTAAATAAATCAATGCCGTTTGTTTTCGCGATTGGCATCAGCGTGTGATTTACTAGGTGATGAGCATCGCTATTATAGCCGGCCATTTGCAGGGCAATGTATAAAGGTTCAGCAATCACGAAATCCGCACTTTGCTCCAAGTTAGCTTGGCAACGCTCAACGTCAACATTAATTTTTGAGAGAAAGGTTCCCTCGCCATTACTTCTCAGCAAAGTGTTGAGTTGTTGTTGTAAGTTTATAACAATAATTGGCAAGTCGCGCGCGACGCAGCTACCAACTAAATCGCGTTGATGCTCGCTAATTAGCGTATCTAGCACTTTCCCAAATTCATTTTTGGTTCTGAGCCACATACCTTCTAAATTTTCAAAGTTTATCGGGTTGCGTTTGTGAGCCATAGTTGAGGAACCAACTTGTCCGGCAGAAAAGGCTTCGTTTATTTCGCCGATTTCACTACGCATCAAATGACGACAATCACGACCAAATTGGGCCAAAGAGGCTGACATCATGGTGCAGGAAAAAAGGAAATAGGCCAGCGGTTCCGGCGGTAGAATTTGCGTGCTAATAGGAGTAGGTCTAAGACCGAGCTTTTTTAAAACTTCAGTTTCAAATCTTTTGGTTCCATCTGGTCCGATAGTGTCGAATATTCCTAAACCAACTTGCGCATTATAAGCGCCAACGGCTCCGGAAATTTTTCCGACCAAGCCTTGGGCGTAGCGCTGCATTTCTCCAAAATTATAAGCCAATCTCTGGTTAATGGTTGCCAACCAAAAGCCGACAGTAATTGGTAGGGCGTGTTGTCCGTGAGTGCGTCCGATTTGACGGGTATCGGCAAATTTTAATATTTTAGCGTTCATTTCTGTTAAGACCTGGATTATGCTTGGTGCCAAAATTTTAAAAGCGCGTAAAAATTGCAAAGCTCGGGCGGTATCAATCACATCATAGCTAGTTAAAGGCACATGGATCCAGCGTCCAGCTTGAGCCTTGACGGTTTTTTGGATAATTTGCACTAAAGCCCGAATATCGTGCTTAGTGACTTCGCGTTCAAGTTCATCAACTTCAGAAGTTGAAATTTTACTCAGTGCCCAACGAATAGCATCAGTAATTTTGTCATAATCTTCCTTTGGCATAATGCCAAATTCAGAGAGAGTTTGTAGGGTGGCGAGTTCCACCTCTACGTACGGTTCATACAAATTATCATATCCGAAGATACGAGTAAGCTGCCTTGGTTGATAGCGCGGATTACCGGCCATCCATAAGTTTCCTTGCATTTTTAAGATTTTTATTGGTGAATACTAGAAATTATCTTTAAGAAATTTTTTTAAAGAACTTCAGGTGATATTATTATAAAAACCAATTTTAGTCAATTTTTAGTATTGACATCTTCTTATATTCGTGATATACTCAAATAGTTATGTTCGTACATTTTAAACCAAAAAATAAAAAGATGGAAAAAATAAAGTATTACGCAGAAGACACAGTATTTGACTTTAGTACCGTAACCGCTTTGGTATTGGCTATTATTGGCCTAGTTTCCAATAATCAACAAATCAAACTTTTTGCCGTTATTGGCACCATAGTTTTTTGCCTAGTTTGCGCTGGTATTTGTTTCAGGTATTTCTGGAAAACCCGTAATTATGGGCATTTTTTGTCAGCAAGCCTTTTTTTGGCCGGAGCCGGCGTTCATCTTTGGCTAGTGTTGCTGATTAGCTAATTTCTTAAAATTTCTTTTTGAATTGAACTGAGCCATCTTAATTAAGATGGTTTTTTCTTGACAAAACCAAAAAACCCCCCTAAACTAGGAGTACAAATAAATATTTCGCCTTTAATAAACATCTTCAGGTAGCAGCTAATAAGCTCTACTTAGGCGGCTGAAGAGCTCCATCTCGATGGGGTTAGGCATGCTTTTTTTGTTGTTTGAACGAGAATAAATTTAAACACCACCAAAAGTTGGCTTTATAAATATGGAAGATAAAAATTTAGACCAAGATTTCGATTTTGGAAAATTATTAGAAACAGATGATATTAAAATTCCGCAAGCGGGAGATATTATCAAGGCAATGGTAGTTACCGCCTCTAAGGCGGAAGTTAAATTGGATATTGCTGGTGTTTTAATGGGTGTCGTTCGTGGTCCGGAACTTTATAATGAAGTTCCTGAATATTCCGAACTTAAGCCGGGCGATGAAGTTGAAGCCGCTGTTGTTGACGAAGAAAATGAAAATGGCGAGCTGGAACTTTCTTTCCGTTTAGTTGGCCAAGAAAAAGCTTGGAATAATTTACGCCAAGCGCTTAAAGATAAGACAGCTGTTAAAGTTAAAATTGTTGACGCTAATAAAGGTGGTTTACTCAGTCGTTATTGTCAGATTGATGGCTTTTTGCCAGTTTCGCAATTGGCTCCGGAAAATTATCCTCGTATTTCCGGCGGTGATAAGAGTCGAATTTTAGAAAAATTAAAATCTTTTGTCGGTCAAGAATTTGAAGTTACTGTTATGACTTTAAATGAAGAAGAAAATAAAATTATTTTCAGCGAAAAAGATGTTTGGAATAAAAGACAAAAACCAGCGCTTGATAAGTATAGCGTCGGTATGGGGGTTGATGGTAAAATTACGGCTATTACTAATTTTGGTGTCTTTGTTTCTTTTGGTGAAGGCATTGAAGGCTTAATTCATATTTCTGAACTCGCTTGGCAAAGAATTGATTCTCCGAGCGAGATGTATAAAGTAAATGATGAAATTAAAGCGGAAATTATTTCTATTGATGGCGCTAAAGTTTTCTTAAGTGCGAAAAAATTATTAAAGGATCCATGGTTGGAGGCGAGTGCTAAATATAAAGCCGGTCAAGTTGTTTCGGGAACAATTTTGAAAGTTAATCCTTTCGGTTTGTTTGTGAAGTTAGACGAAGAAATACACGGACTTGCGCATATTAGTCAATTAAATATTGGTGTTAAGGAAAAAATTACTGACTTGTTTCAAGCTGATGAAGTTCGTGATTTTGAAGTCGTTAGCGTTTCTCCGTCTGAACATCGTTTAGGTTTAAAATTAGCGGATGGCAAAAAGTCTAAGAAAGTTGAGAAGGAGGAAAAAGGAGATAAGGAGGAAAAAGGAGATAAGGAAGAAAAAACTGAAAAGAAAGAAGTAGCGGAAACCGAAGAGAAGGAAGACAAGGAAGAGAAGGAAGAAAAGGCGGAGCTTAAAAAAGTAAAAGAAAAGAAAGTTACTAAGAAGAAAACTGAAAAAGAAGAATAATAATCTTGCCGCTCAAATAAAAATAAAAATTCCTCATTTTCAGGGGAATTTTTATTAAGAGTTGAGGTTTGCCAAATGGTCATTTTCCACCTATAATAGAAATAATCATTTAAGACTAAATACATGAAAAAATTAATAAAAAACTTTTTACTTTTTTTGGCAATTTTCTTGATAATCGCTGCTATTTTTAGTGCTTTTTCGAGTAATTCTGTTAAAAGTGAAACCGTGGGGATAGAAGCGCTAGTCAGTGGAATTAATCAAGCAAATGTTTCTGAGATATCAGTCAGTGGCGATAAAATTACGACGATTTTAAAAGACGGAAGTCAGAAAATAACTAGAAAAGAGCCGACAGAATCTTTAACTGCTCTTCTAAGTAATTTAGGCGTTGATCCGATAAAATTAGCGGACATTAAAATTTCCGTTAAAGATGAAAGTGGTTGGGATTATTTTTTAATTAATATTTTGCCGTTCTTATTACCATTGCTTATTATTGGTGGTTTCTTTTTCTTTATGATGCGCGGTGTGCAAGGTTCTAATTCACGCGCTATGAGTTTTGGGCAATCAACTGCTAAAGATTTTAAACCGGATGACAAAAATCGCACGACTTTTAAAGACGTTGCTGGCGCTAAAGAGGCTAAGGAGGAATTAAAAGAAATTGTTGAGTTTTTACGTTTCCCTAAAAAATTTCACGAGCTTGGTGCTAAAATTCCGCGTGGGGTTTTGTTGTTAGGTTCTCCAGGAACCGGTAAAACTTTATTGGCGCGCTCAGTGGCTGGTGAAGCGCAGGTTCCATTTTTCCATATGTCCGGTTCGGAATTTGTGGAAATGTTTGTTGGCGTTGGCGCTTCTCGTGTCCGTTCTTTATTTGAAAAAGCCAAGAAGAGCGCTCCTTGTATTGTTTTTATTGATGAAATCGATGCCGTTGGGCGTCGTCGTGGCTCTGGTTTAGGCGGTAGCCATGATGAAAGAGAACAAACTTTAAATCAAATATTGGTAGAGATGGACGGTTTTGAACCGACTCAAAATGTTATCGTTATCGCGGCTACTAATAGGCCCGATGTTTTAGATCCGGCCTTACTGCGTCCGGGACGTTTTGATAGACGCGTCATGATTGACTTGCCGGACTTAAAAGATAGAGAAGCTATTTTGTTGGTTCATGCGCGTAAAAAACCATTAGGGGCTAATGTTGAATTGAAAAGAATTGCTGAACGAACTTCAGGATTTTCTGGGGCTGATTTGGCTAATATTTTAAACGAAGCGGCGATTCTGGCGGCGCGCCAAGGTAAAAAAGAAATTGTTAACGAGGATTTATTTGAGGCAATTGAAAAGGTGATGATTGGCCCCGAAAGAAGAGGCCGAGTTATTACTGATAAAGAAAAGAAAATTACTGCTTATCATGAAGCTGGGCACGCACTCGTTGCTCATTTTTTACCGGATGCTGATCCAGTTCATAAAATTTCCATTATTTCTCGCGGTTCCGCTGGTGGCTATACTCTTAAAGCGCCGACTGAAGATAGGCATATGCACGCTAAGTCGGAATTTATTTCCGAGATCGCCGTCTTGCTTGCCGGTCATACAGTTGAGAAAGAAATTTTTTCCGAAGTCACTACTGGTGCCACTTCGGATTTGCGTCGTGCTACTTCTTTAGCGCGTAGTCTGGTTACTGACTACGGAATGAGCGATCATCTTGGCCCCCGCACCTATGGTCAGAAAGAAGAAATGATTTTCCTAGGGCGTGAAATCCATGAACAGCGCGATTATAGTGAAAAAGTAGCGGAAAGAATTGATGAGGAAATTAGTGGTTTCATTAAACAAGGATTTGATAAAGCAGAAAAAATTATTAGAGATAAGACTAAGGAGTTAGAAGCGATTGTCGCCGCTCTCTTAGAAAAAGAAACTTTGGAGAAAGATGAGTTTGATAAAATTGTCGGCCCGAAACCGGTGAATGTTTAATTTTTCTTGTCTCTTTATTGACTAATAATTGCTTTGCGTTATACTAAAATTGTAATAATTAAAAATTTATATGGCTAATCCAAAGAAAAAAAAGACTCATAGTAAGACCCATCAAGGCCGTTCTCACTTAGCTCTTAAAAAAGTAAACCTGACGAAATGTCCTAAATGCGGAGAGATGAGAAAGCCTCATACTGTTTGTGCTTTCTGTGGTACTTATAAAAACAAGGAAGTCATCAAACCAAAGACTAAGGCCGTCAAGAAGAAATAATTTATGTCTAATCGTCACCTCGCTAGAACTATTGCTTTGCAAACCTTGTTCGCCTGGGATTTTAATGGACGTAAAAATGAAGGACTAGAAAGTCTAATTGAAGATAATTTTGCAAATTTTGCGCCTAGCTTTGATGATGGTGGTTTTGTGCGTGGTTTAGTCGCCGGAGTAATTAATCATTTAGAAGAAATTGATAAACATATTATTAAGTATGCCACTGAATGGCCGCTAGATCAGATTACCGCGGTTGATAGAAATGTTTTACGTTTAGGTATATACGAGTTAACTTATACGCCGATTCCGCCGCGAGTAGCGATTAATGAATCTATTGAAATTGCCAAGAGTTTTGGCGGCGATTCTTCTGGCAAATTTGTTAATGGTGTCTTAGGTGCGCTTTATGGCGATGAACCGGAAATTCAAAAACGAGATAATAAAGAAGAAGCGGAAGCTGCTAAAGAAGAGGCCGCTAAAAAAGTTGAAGCTGTTGGAGCGCTTGAGACTCCTGAAGAAACGATAATGGAAAAATAATTACTTTACTCTATGGTCGCAAATAGTCTGGCAAAATTACAGAATAATTTAGGAATTGTTTTTAATAATGAAGACTTGATTCGTCAAGCCATGGTTCATCGTTCTTATATTAATGAGCATCCTGATTTTTTAGTTGGACATAACGAGCGTTTAGAATTTTTAGGAGATGCTGTTTTAGAAATTGTGGTGACTGAATATTTATTTTTAAATTTTAAAGATGTTCCGGAAGGAGATTTAACGAATTGGCGCGCCTCTTTAGTAAATGCCAGAATGCTTTATGAAATTGCCCAAGAGTTAAAAATTGAAGCGGCTCTCTATCTTTCTAAGGGTGAGGCTAAAGATAATAATAAAAAATCTCGACAGTTTATTTTAGCCAATGCTGTAGAAGCTATTATTGGCGCTATTTATTTAGATCAAGGGCTAGAGGTTGCTAAGGAATTTATTTTAAAACATATTGTCTGTAAATTGGATGGCATTTTAGAAAATCGTTTATATTTAGATCCGAAATCACGTTTTCAAGAAAAGGCTCAAGAAGTGCGCGGCGTCACTCCTCATTATCAAATTTTGGATGAGGTTGGTCCGGATCATGCCAAAGTTTTTACAGTTGGTTTATATTTAGAAGAGGAACTAGTCACTACCGGAGAAGGCTCTTCTAAGCAAGAGGCTCAAGTAGCGGCTGCTTCCCAAGGGCTTAAAAAAATGGGCTGGTAAAAGATATAATCTATTTTTTTATGGACGTAAAAAGTTTATTTAAACTAGCGGCGAAAAAAAATGCTTCTGACATCCATATGAATGTTGGCCAAGGGCCAATTTTACGTATTGACGGTGAGCTATTTAATATTAATGATATTTTTCCTGAAGGCCATTTCCCGGTATTAGATAATATCGAAATGGAAAATTTGATGGAGGTGGTTCTTACTAAGGAGCAGAAGAGAAGATTTTTGGATAAACGTGATTTAGATTTAGCTTATCAAGTCGAGGCATATCGTTATCGGGTTAATTTTTCCTTTGAAAAGAATAATGTTTGTCTGGTAGCGCGCATTATTAATGAACAAGAACCAAGTTTAGCGGAATTAGGTTTACCGCCGATAGTCGAGAAGATGCTTAATCTTCATCAAGGATTGCTTTTAGTAACTGGACCAACGGGTTGTGGTAAGTCCACTACTTTAGCAGCGATGATTAATCATATTAATACTAATACCAGTGTTAATATTATTACTCTGGAAGACCCGATTGAATATATTTTTAAACCAAAAAGAAGTATTATTTCTCAAAGACAATTAGGCAGCGATATGATAAGTTTTGCGAGCGGGTTGAAACATGCTTTGCGACAGGACCCAAATGTAATTATGATTGGCGAAATGAGAGATTTGGAAACCATTTCTACCGCCGTTACACTCGCTGAAACCGGGCATTTGGTTTTGGCAACGCTACACACTTATAGTGCCGCCCAGACAGTAGATAGAATTATTGATATTTTTCCGCCCTATCAACAAAATCAAATTAAATCGCAATTATCTTTTGTGCTCTCAGCGATTATTTCTCAGCGCTTGTTAATTAAAAATGGTGGCGGACGGGTTGCTGCTCGAGAAATTTTGTTAAATAATTCCGCGATTGCTAATTTAATTCGGGAAGGTAAAGTCGCTCAAATTAAAAGCGTGATTGAAACCGGTGGCGCCGCTGGAATGATTACTATGGATAAGCACGTTAAACAACTTTATAAAGACGGTATAATTAGCAGAGAGATTGCGTTAGGACAATTGGGTGATCCGGGCCTTTTAGGCGACTAAATCGGGGCTTAAAATTAAACTTTTAAACAAACAAAAAACAGCTAAAATAAGGCTGTTTTTCTGTTTCTTATTCGTCCTTGACATATTTTTTAAAACAGCTATAATTGGTATCAGTTTTAACAGAGCCATAAAAGCCTAGAAAAATATGCAAAAACTTTATGTTTATCATATTAAACAGCGATTCTAATTGATCAGCTATTTTGCGATTACTTAGAACCGCTCGTCAGCGGTTTTTTTGCGCCCCTGAGTTCCTTAACAACATATGTTAGAGTAAAGACATCAAATAATATAATGTTCAATTAAGATAAAAGTATTCTATTGAGGGATTGAGACCCTTCAAGCTGTAAAAGAATATGACATGCTTTTTGTAGCTTTAAATATAAAAGCGTGGGAAAATCTCATTAAGAGTGTATGGCGGATGCCTTGACATAAGAAGACGATGAAGGACGTAGCAGCCTGCGATAAGCTGCGGTCAGGTGGCAAGCAACCTTTGACCCGCAGATTTCCGAATGGGGAAACCCCCTCGATTGAAGATCGAGGAAGCTCAGCCTTTTAGGCGAGCTGGAACACCCGGCGAACTGAAACATCTTAGTAGCTGGAGGAAAAGAAAATAATAATTATTCCCTAAGTAGTGGCGAGCGAAAGGGGAACAGCCTAAACCTAAATAACTGCAGATAGAACTTGGTTCGCCAAGTTTTACCTTGAAGGTTCTGGGACCATATGTTTTTTAGGGGTTGCAAGACCTAATGCCTATTTCCAGAAAAATAGGGCGGAGTAAAAAAAGTTAATTTTTAGCAGAACGAGTTGGAAAACTCGGCCAGAGACGGTGATAGCCCGGTAAGCGAAAAGAATTAACCCTCCGTAGTTAGTGTTCTTAAGTAGGGCGGGACTCGTGAAATCCCGTCTGAAGCCAGGTCGACTATGACCTAAGGCTAAATACTTCTTATGATCGATAGTGAACAAGTACCGTGAGGGAAAGGTGAAAAGCATCCCGTTGAGGGAGGTGAAATAGTACCTGAAACCATATACTTACAAGGAGTCGGAGCCTCAGTTTACTGGGGTGACGGCGTGCCTATTGAAGAATGAGCCAACGAGTTTGTTCTATGTGGCTTACATAATCTCCGTTTGGAGAGTATGTGGAGTGAAAGCGAGGGTTAATAGCCCGTTTGTGCTTCGCTTTCGTTGCGTTATTTTTTTAGCGCCGCGGAAGCGTAGCATTTGTCGCATAGACAAGACCCGAAGCCGGGTGATCTTACCATGGCCAGGTTGAAGTTCGTCGAAAGACGAATGGAGGACCGAACCCACGCACCGTGCAACATGCGGGGATGAGTTGTGGTAAGCGCAGAAATTGTAATCGAACTCGGCAATAGCTGGTTCTCCTCGAAATAGCTTTTGGGCTAGCCTCGAACGTTGACCTCAGGGGGTAGAGCACTGGATGAGGGCGGGTCGCAAGATACCGTCTTCAATCAAACTCCGAATACTTGAGGGTAGAGTTCGGGAGTCAGACTATGGGCGCTAAGGTCCATCAGTCGAAAGGGAAACAGCCCGGATCACAATCTAAGGTCCCTAAATCAAGACTAAGTGTAAAAGGTGGTGTTGTGACTACGACAGTTAGGAGGTTGGCTTAGAAGCAGCCATCCTTTAAAGATAGCGTAATAGCTCACTAATCAAGTTGTTTCGCGCCGAAAATTTATCGGGGCTCAAGTCTTGTACCGAAGATGTGAACTTTCTGGATTTATTCAGGGAGTGGTAGAGGAGCATTCTTTTCAGCGTTGAAGTCGTGTCGTGAGGCACGGTGGAGCGGAGAGAAGGGAGAATGTTGGCATGAGTAGCAAAAAGGCGTGTTAAAACCACGCCCACCGCAAACCCAAGGTTTCCTGGGCAACGAAAATCGACCCAGGGTTAGTCGATCCTAAGGCGCAACCTGTGTAGTGCAGGTGCTAGCCGATGGATGAGCTGGTTAATATTCCAGCACTACTGTTATTTTCCGATGGGGGGACGCGGTTCCAAGGTTCAAGCGTGCTATGATTTGTACGTCCATTGTTTCAAGAAACGGCTTAGGTAAATCCGGGCCATCAGTTTCAAGGGATTGTGGAGAGGTGAAGTCGCAAGATGGAGCCAATTTGAGCGGAGGAACCGACTAGAAAAACCTCTAGGGCTAAGGTAATAGTAATCGTACCGCAAACCGACACAGGTGGGTGAGGCGAGAAGCCTCAGGTGTACGAGAGAAACTTCGTTAAGGAACTCGGCAAAACAGCGGCCGTAATTTCGAGATAA
>DASROX010000035.1:0-20351 GCA_035646675.1 Saccharimonadales bacterium (SeqCode) | reverse complement strand
GCTCCGGATTATGAAAAAGGAATTAAAATTCATCGTCTAGCAATTGATGCATCGAATTTAATTAACAACGCTGATGAAGCGGTTGAAAGCAAAAGAATTATTTTATCGGAATTATTTTCGGACTTTGAATTAAAAGCCGATAAAATAAAGCCAAAATACACTTTAGGAGGTGAATTTTTAGCGGAATGGATGCCTCGGGTAAATAGCACTTTCGGACTAGCAAAATTTGGCGAAGATTATGAAAAAACAGGCCTTTTACAACCTGTTAGTTCAACGATGCTCGGGGACAAGGATTCGAACCTCGATAGCCAGGACCAAAACCTGGAGTCCTACCATTAGACGATCCCCGAATGTATACTCAAATATATATTTTAAATCAAAAAATCCTCTTGATAAGGATATTATTAATAATTAGACAAAAAGTCAACTCTTTTCTGACTTCAGGTCTGGCAACCTTTAAATCTTAGCGTAACGTCTAACCGCAAATAAGCTAGCAAAAATATTAATGGCTAAAATTGCTAAAAATTGAATACCAAACACGGACCAAAAATTATTGATAAAATAAGAAAGAATATTAACATTATAACCCATAAAGAAAACCTCTAGATAGGGCTGTAACAAGGTTAGGAAAGGATAAAATACCGCCACGATTATCATAATACTAAGAAGCGTATAAATAAAAGCGGAGACAACATAAGGCAGATAAATAAAGGAATAAGAAGCCCCAACTAAACGCATAATTTCTATCTCTTGACGATGCGTATAAATAGCAACTCGAACGGTATTATAAACTACCAACAAACTAGTGAGAATAAAAATGGCGATAATAAATAAACCGACTTCATTAACCCTGTCAGTAATTCCATTAATTTTATTTAGGACAACCGCGTTATCGGCAAAATCACGTGATTCAATAATTGGGCTATCAATCATTTTTAGTTCATTTATTAAAAGATTGGACTCGGAAAAATTACTAGGAATAATGGTTAAGCTGGGAGATAAAGGATTGCGCCCCAATTCTTTTAAAGCAGCCAGCACTTCTTGATTATTTTTATATTTCTCACGGAAATCAGTAAGCGCACTTTCTTTGGAAATATAAACTATATTTTTAACACGTTCCGATGCTTCCATTTTTTCCTTTAAAGCCATAATATCGGCCTCGGGAGTTTCCGGCTTGATATATAAACTAATATCAATTTTTTCTTGAACTGCTTTGGCGGCGCTATCACTAATTACCCGCACAGTCATGAGCGTGTTGATGGAAAAAAGCGCCAACAATAAAATAATGATAGTCGCAATTGACAACCAAATATTACGCGCCATGTCTTGAAAACTAAATTTTATAATCCGAAAGAAAGATAGCATCTTAGTTGAGTCTTAATTATAATAAATATTTACCTTTTTCCTGATCGCTAATTATACGACCATGTTCCATGGTCACCACGCGATGATTAAGATAATTAACTATTTCTTTATTATGCGTCACTAAAATAACGGTAGTGCCAAATTTATTAATTCTTAAAAGTAAATCAATAATTTCATTAGCGTTAATAGCGTCTAAATTTCCAGTCGGCTCATCAGCTAATAGAATTTTGGGTTGATGGACCAGGGCGCGCGCAATGGCCACTCTTTGTTTTTCGCCACCAGAAACTTCACTAGGATATCTTTCCTTTTTATCATCAAGTCCAACAATTTTCATAACGCTAGGAACAATTTTATTTATTTTAGCTGAGCTTCCCCCAGAAACTTCCAGAGCGAAGGCAACATTTTCTGCTAAAGTTTTTTTAGGCAACAATTTAAAATCTTGAAAAATAACACCAATTTGACGACGCAAATAAGGAATTTCCCGACGTGAAATTTTAGTAATATCCCAATCACCGGCAATAACTTGACCACTATCAACTCGCTCTTCACCAATTAAAACTTTAACCAGTGTAGTTTTACCGGCTCCTGATTGACCGACGATAGAAACGAATTCCCCCGGGTTAATATTTAAATTTATATTGTCTAAAACTTTAGCGTGTTTACCGTAAGCTTTAGAGGCATTTTTAATAGTAATCATAAAAGATTATTTTTTGGCGCTAACAACCTTTAGTCCGTAACGAATAAGTTGTTCGTTATCAGCAAAATTGGCCGCCTTGCTCTTAGAACCAAAATTAATGACAATCATATTTCCGGCATCGGTTTTAACTCTCGTCATTAAACAATAACCGGCCTCATCCAAATATCCGGTCTTAGAACCTAAAATATTATAAGCCGTATTATTTAATAATTTATCGGTATTGGTAAGCGTATGTTTTTCCTTAGTGTTGATGGTCACAAAAGAATATGTCTTCGTGATACTTATTTTTTGGATAAGAGGATTCTTAAATATCTCTTTTACCATTATAGCATAATCAAACGGAGAACTCACATTATCCGGCGACAAACCAGTCGGTTCTACAAATTTTGTATTAGTTGCGCCCCAATCTTTTGCTAATTTATTCATGTTAGCGATAAAATCAACGCGCTTCAAACCGCTCGCCCGTACTAAAGTTTCCACCGCGTTGTTAGCGGAACCGACAAGGGCGCTATAAAGTAAATTTTCAACGGTCATCGTTTCGCCTTCATCAACGCGCAAACGCGCCGACTCCCAGGGCTTACAATATTCATAATTATAATTTTCATCTTGTTTTTTGTAAGTAACTACCGATGATAAAGTTGGCTTAGTGTTTAAAAAAGTAGTCATCGCCACTAATTTTGTTAGACTGGCAAGTGGCGCCTTATCAACTTGGTTCTTTCCCCAAAGAACTTCACCGCTATCTTCCATCATAATAATAGAAGATGAGGCGGTAATGCTCGGAACATCGGTAATTTGTGGCGCAACTGATGTCGGTGATGTTTCCGCTTTTAAAACTTCAACTCTCACATTAGCTATTCCGGCACTAAGCGAGGCAATTTTTTCGAAAGCAACCCGATCAAGATCAATTACGCGTGTTGGAAATAAACTTCTGTCAGGCCCGTAATCATTAACTGTCACATCAACAAATTTTCCGTTATCCGTATTATAAACTCTGAGTTTTGTACCTTTAATAAAATCGGGAGAAGCGGCAAACAAGCCTTCTTTATATTTATACCAGCTGGCCTGGCCAACGGTCATTACTTCTGGTTTTGCTAAAACGATTAACCAACCGGAGGTCGCATCAGTAGTCATGGTTACATATTGTTCTTGCGGATAGTCTTGAGTCGGAACCGGGCGCCAAACACTAGAAATAAAATCAAAAGAAAAAATTTGCTTTAGTTCATTATTTTTTTCCGGATAATTTATTTTTACTTTCAAAGGCCGGCTAGGATCATATAGGCCCTCGGTTATAAAAGAATATTCATAAGCCGGAGTGAGCGGCTCCCACTCCCAAGGAATACGAAAATTTTCTGAATTTTCAGAAATATTTAAAACTGGCTCAACCGTAAAGGCTAACGGTTCACGCTCAAAATTAATTCCACTTGCTGCCGAAAGTGGCGCTAGTGGAAAACAAATAGCTAATAAGGCGGCGGCGACAATAAATTTACTTTTTTTAAACATAAGGCGGAAATTTTTAATTGACTAAAAATGTTATTTAAGTTTATAATATATTTGCGCTGTTTTTTAGCGCTCATCCGAATGCGGGTGTCGTATAACGGTTATTATGTCAGCTTCCCAAGCTGAAGAGGGCGGTTCGATTCCGCTCACCCGCTCCAATAAGTTTGCCGAGATAGCTCAGCTGGTAGAGCAACGGTATCGTAAACCGTAGGTCGTGGGTTCGATCCCCATTCTCGGCTCCAATAAAAAAATTCCATTATTAATCTATCAACTGCCGAAAAAATAATTAAACCATTTTTTAAGGTTGCTGGTTTCTTCTTCATTATTTTGGATATTGTCTAAATTTTTTATATCATCTTTATTTTCAATAACGACCACGGCTTCGCCTGGTTTTTTTAGATTAAGATTCATTCTCGCCTGGGCTTCTAAGGATTGATCAGATTGGAGATAGATAAGCATCTCCTTTAAGTCTTGATTATCTTTTTCAAATTGATCAATTTCTTTTTGAACGCCATTAATTTCATTTTCAATTATCCGTTTTTGGCTATAAGTTCGCGCCAGTGGCAGAACGATTAATAATAATAGGATCAGGCCGATAATCGCCAAAAATCGCTGATTAGAAAATAAGCGATAAAAAATATTATTATGATGATCCGCTTGATCGGTATGAAAGCCGCGCGGTTTTATTTTATCCGATACCATGTACTTTATTATAACATAGCCGGACCAGTGTTGCCAAAGAATTAATTTCTTGATTTTGGAGTCACCCAAAAACCCATATACCGCCCAAACATTAATCTGATTTGGGCCTCTAAACAAGGGATAGCGCCAAAGATAACAATAACAATCGGGACTAAGAGCCATTCTAAAATCATTCTTATATTTTTCCAAATAGAATACTTAGCCGGACGCTTTGGTAAAAGCAAAGAGGAAACAACGGCCGATAAAATTAAACCAACCATCGCGATATTCATTAAATTTTGGGTAATCGCCGGTAAATTACTTGATAAAACCGTAGAATTAAAACGATCACCGCCGAGAAGCATTGGCATCCAACCAACAACCGCAATAATCAGGGCATTTGTTGCCCAGGCATGAAAACCATAAATTTGAATCAAAATATGGCTAATAATCGTCCCTTTATCTAAATCTTTATTCTGCCAACGCTTACCAGCATTAAAAATTAAATAAGGAATATTCTCGCCACCCCAAGCCCAACGACGCTGTTGTTTATAAAGGCTGCGCGCAGTCATCGGTAAATTTTGATCACAAGTAACATCCATAGAAACATCAAAATAAATCGGTTCTACGCGATAATGGCCATTGTAAAACATTAAACAATTCCAAAATATTCGTGAATCCTCACTAACATTTTTCGGCCCCCAAAATCCAATTTCATTTAAAGCGGTAAAGGTCATGGAATGAGAAGAATAAGTAACCAAACTTTCTTGTCTAACCTGCATAATCATCTGCCAAAACGTATTAGAAGAGGCAGCAACGCGAGAGAAGAAAGGCGCACTCCAAACATTATTATGATAAACCGGAATCGGCTGATAACTAGCGTGATAAGGATCGACCACGCTTAAAAATTTATAAGTTAACGCAAAAAAGTATCCGGGACGAACAATGGTGTCAATATCAAAAACGCTAACTAATATTTTATTATAATCAAAACCCTCTTTATCAATTAAGGTTGTTTTTAGTTGCTTAACACACCAGGCTTGGTTTGATCCCTTACCCTTTAGCTCGCCTTCAATCCCGTCGGGGTGAAAAACAACTTCTAGGCGACCAAATTTCCCAGAAAATTCCTGACGAATTATTTCCGCTTTTTCATGAGCGCTTACGCCTACTCGTTCTTCAAAAGCCAGCGCAATAATCATCCTATCTGTGGGAAAACCGTCGTTTTGAATTGCTAACAAACAGGAACGAACTATCTCCAAACTTTCGTTACAAGTTGGTAGTACTATCAAGTGCCAAAGGTTACTCCATTTAAGGCCTTCGCGCGCTAAAGATCCGCTCACGGCGCCTTCTTGATCATAAAGACCACTAGCAAGATTCTCACATTTCTGCCGCCAATCGGTTTTCAGGCCTTTTTTCAAATCCCGATAGGAAGTAATTAAAAAAATGGCCATATAAATGACCAAAAGTAACCAGTAAACATCAAAAGCGATAATAAAATAAGCTACGAAAACTGGCTTAAAATAAGAAAATATTAATAAAATAACCAGAGTAATAATTGATAAAAACCCCGGTAAAATCTCTAATATTCGGTAAATTTTATAATCACGACCCTGTAAATCAGTGGCTCTACCAACTCGTAAATAATGATCTTCTTTATCCATATTGCCTATATTATTTCTAAATCAGACCCCTTCTTTTTAGCTCAAAAAAGCAATCAGCGCAAGCCTTGACATCAACAAGAGCATCATGCGCCTCAGGAAATTCAGAATTAAATAAAAAGGTATAGAGTTGAGTTAAATTCGGCCATTTATAAGCACCGCGACCATTAGGCAGGCGACAAATATCGGTAGTTCTTTTCATAGTACAAATTTTATTGGCTGGTGCCACGTGGTTATCCATTTTTAAACGCATAAACTCCGAGCCCACTATTTTTTCATCAAAATCTATATTATGAGCGACTAAATAAGTAGAACGTTTAACGTCATTAGAAAATTTCTCTAAAGCCTCTTTTAAAGGAATGCCTTCTTTCTCAGCACGCTCTTGAGTGATGCGATGTATTTTGGCAACTTCCTCAGAAATAATAAAACCGTCTGGTTTAATGATATAGCTATGGCTCTCCCAATGGTTACCATGAAAATCATAAAGGCTCCAAGCAATTTGTACTATTCGCGGCCAATTAGAAAAATCATCAAGGGGTGCTTGATAATTTTTAGGCAAACCGGTGGTTTCGGTGTCAAAAAATAAATACATAATTCTATTTTAAAATAATATCTTCACCTTCGGGTAAATCTTTTTCTTCGCCGATAGCAACTTTCGCATCTTTAACAATATCTGATACTGAAATAACTCCAGAATCAGCGCTAGCAACAAAATTATTATTTGCCTTGAATTGCGCTGGGGCTTTTGCTTTAGTAACTATTGTTTTAGATGGCACCGATTTAATTGTTCGCCCCTTAAAATCAATCGGAGCTAAATTATTTAAATCTCCTAGAGATAAAGTCTTTTCCGGTTTAACTATCAAATCATCTTTTATTTCTACTAATCCTTTTCTTTCTATTTCCTTGGCTTGTTGGCGAGCTTCTAACTCCAAACGTTTTTCTTCTTTTTTCTTGCTTAGACAATCTTTACAATAAACTGGACGAATACCGTCAGGAATAAAAGCAATTTTAGTGGCTATTCCACAATTGGCGCAAGTAGCGTCATAACCGGGTTTTTCCTTAAAAGGCGAAACAGAAACACTAGCCGGCGCCTGTTTTGTGCCTTGATTGTTAGTTTGATAGGGCGAGGGGTTACTAGAACTTACAATATTATTAGCGGGAGCCGTCCCTAAATTTCTAGCCGGAACTCTAATATCGGCTCGAGGCGCTCTTTTTTCGTCTTCGCCATAACTTTCGTGCCAACGCATAATCCTCTCTTCCACCGACTCGCGATCACTGGCATATTTTTCTCGAGAATTATTAATTACTTTTTCCATGTTATTGGTTCTTTCGTCTGCTCTAAGCGGTGGTAAACCAATAGCGGAAAAAGGTGATGAAGCAATACCGTCAATCATCAGCTTTAGATACATTTCATATTTTGGCAAATTAACAATATCTTCTTCGGTAAAAGTTGGCGTAAATTCTTTAACCAGTTCTTCCGCATCAGCAGCGCCCACCCTAAAAACAACCAAGGTGCCCACATTTCCAAAAACTGCTGGCTTAACTTTCTCGCTCAACTGTTCAATGTATTGATGAGCTAAAATTAAATTAAGCCGATATTTTCTCGCTTCTGATAAAATATTAGCAAAACTATCGGTGGAAAAATTTTGAAATTCATCAATATACAAATAAAAATCATGGCGATCTTTTTCAGGCACATCAACTCGACTCATCGCCGCTAATTGAATTTTGGTAATCATCATTGCTCCTAAAAGCGCAGAATTGTCTTCACCAATTCTTCCTTTAGAAAGATTCATAATCAGTATCTTGCCATTATCCATAATATCGCGAATATCAATCGCTGATTTTACTTGGCCGATAATGTTACGCATCAAAGAACTGGACAAAAATTGCCCGACTTTATTTTGAATAGGAGAAACTGCTTCTGAGGCAAATTTATCAGCATACCCAGAAAATTCTTTTTCCCAAAAGGCCTTAACTACTGGATCAGTAATATTAGAAACCACTTTTTTACGATAACCTTTATCAGACAACATGCGCACAACGCCCAAAAGCGTGGAGCCCGGAAAATCTAAAATTGCCAAAACGGCATTTCTTAAAATATACTCCAAACGTGGTCCCCAAGAATCAGCCCATAATTTTTGAAAAACACCAACTAGACCAGAGGCAACTAAATGACGCAAATGCGGTTCAACTTGTTCAACTACATTAAAGGCAATCGGAAAATTAATATCAGAAGGATTAAAATAAACTACATCCTGAAGACGATCACTAGGAATATAATCCATTATTTTTTCTGCTAAATCACCATGCGGATCAACTACGGCCACGCCATAACCATTTCTAATGTCATCCACGATCATATTTTCCAAAACCGTGGACTTCCCCATACCCGTTTTCCCAACCAAATACATATGCCGACGTCGGTCGTCAGTTTTAATGCCGAATTTTTTCAATTCGTTTCGATAATTGGTTTTGGCGAAAACCGCAATATTATCAGCCATAATTTATTTAAACAAAAGATTGGTTAAAGAAGAATTGATACCAGAAGAAGTTTGATTTTTAAGATAACCGTTAAAACTTTTACTAGTATAATCAACGATACTGCGCCAAGAAATTACCCCCAAGACAATAATCGCGGCCAAAAGAGAATATTTGATAACCGACATTAATGATTGCCAGGCAAAGTAATGCTTGATAAATTTTACGGATTTTAAAATTTCGTAATTTTGTTTTTCATTTTTACGCAATTGTTCCAAAATTTTTTCCGTGTCAACTCGCGAAATGTCAGCGACTGATTTTTCTAAAACAGGTGTTGATTCGCCCTGATCATCATTAGCTGAATTTTTTATCATATTTTTATAATTTATAGTTGCGAACTTCACAAACCCCCGCGGCCTGACGACCAATAGCGGCAAATTCTGTCATTTCTTTATCAGTATAAGCATCTTTTCCCTTAAAAGTGCCGTCAACTAAATCAGTATCTGATTTAAATTTTTGTAAATACCATTTATCAGCCCCCTTGATTAATTCACCCATAATCTGAAAATCTTCCTTATTTAAGAGCCCGGGAACAACTGTCGTTCTGAACTCATGCGGCAAACCACTGGCAATTATAATTTTAACACTTTTTGCGAGATTATCACAGACAACAGGCACGCTCACCGTGTTTTCATATTTATTAAGTGGCGCCTTAATATCCATGGCAATATAGTCTATTAATTTCTCAGTAATTAGTTCTTGAAGCATTTCCGGGTTAGTCCCGTTGGAATCTAATTTAACGTCATAGCCTATAGCCTTAATTTTGCCAATAAAAGAAGGCAGGTCGGGATGCAAAGTCGGCTCCCCGCCGGTAATGACAACACCGTCTAAACGGCCATATCTTTGTTTTAAAAAAAGAAAAAGGTCTTCAGGGGAAAGCGGAGAAAGACCTTTTTCTTTTTTATTTTTTTCATCCTCTCCCTCACGGGTCAGGACAAGCATAGGGTTATAACAGAAGTGGCACCGGAAATTACATCCTTGGGTAAAGATAATGGCCGCTAGATGATCGGGATAGTCAAGAATTGATAATTTCTCCAAACCGCCGATAATCATAGGGCTTACTTATTCAACATAAACTTTAAAAGTCTTACGATCCTTATACTCGCTGGCTTTTCCAGGGTTATAATTTTTAACCGGGGTTAGCCAACCGACAACACGGCTATAAACGATACATTCTTGTCTTTGAGTTTGTATAGGGCTCATATTCTTATTACTAACCTTTTGATTTCTCTTTAATTCAAGCGACATCTTAAGGTAATTATATTATAAATTAAAATTTTATAAATTACAATGGTTAAAACATCTCGTTTTTACAGCTGATTTTGATCAGCGGCCCGAATAGCTTCTACGGTTTCCTTAAAACCCATTTCTTCATCACACTTCGGACAATATTTATGTTCACCGGACAAATATCCATGCTTCGGACAAATAGAAAAAGTTGGCGTAATCGTAAAATAGGGCAAACGATAATTTTCAATAATTTTCTTAACTAACTTTTTAGCCGCCTCACCGCTAGGCATTTTTTCTCCCAAATAACCATGAAGAACGGTGCCACCAGTATATTTAATTTGTAAATCATCTTGTAAATCAAGGGCAGAGAAAATATCATCCGTATAATTAACATGAAGATGAGAAGAGTTTGTATAATAAGGATCCGCACTAAATTTTTGTACCGCTTCCGTATTGGAACAAATTATTCCCGGATAAACCTCTTGATCCTTCTTAGCAAAACGATAAGTGCAACCTTCTCCCGGTGTTGCTTCTAAATTATAAAGGTTATTGGTTTCATTCTGAAAATCCATTAATTTTTCTCTCATAAAATCTAAGATTTCAGCCGCAAACGCATGCCCCTCCGAAGTAGAAATATCTTTACCCATTAAGTTCAGAGCTGCTTCGTTCATTCCATTAATACCGATGGTAGAGAAATGATTGCGCCAATAGTCTCCAAAACGGGCTTTAATATTTTCTAGATAATACATGGAGTAAGGATAAAGTCGGTCATCAGTAAATTTTTCAATAATTTTACGTTTGATTTCCAAACTCTCTTTCGCAACTTCCATAAGGGCCACTAATTTTTCCTTGAATTCTTCTTTAGTTTTTGACAAATAACCCAAGCGGGGCAAATTAATAGTAACTACACCCAGGGAGCCGGTCAGAGGATTAGCGCCGAACAAACCGCCACCTCTTTTTCTAAGCTCTCGATTGTCTAAACGTAAACGACAACACATTGAACGCGCATCATCGCGATTCATATCCGAATTAACAAAATTAGAAAAATAAGGAATACCATATTTAGCAGTCATCTCCCAGGCCGGTTTTAAGCATTCTCTATCCCAATCAAACTCTTTATCAACGTTATAGGTTGGAATCGGAAAACCAAAGACGCGCCCAGTAGAATCGCCAGCGAGCATTACTTCCGCAAAAGCCTGGTTGAACATATCCATTTCTTTTTGAAAGTCCTTATATTTTTCCGGCATAATCTTACCGCCGATTACTGCACTTTCTTCACCAATCATCGGCGAAGGGGTAACATCTAGAGTAACATTGGTAAACGGAGTCTGAAAGCCAACTCTAGTTGGAACATTAATATTGAACATGAACTCTTGAAGCCCTTGTTTTACTTCTTCATATTTTAAACCATCATAACGAATGAAAGGCGCAAGATAAGTGTCAAAATTAGCGAAAGCCTGAGCACCAGCCGCCTCCCCTTGAAGCGTATAGAAAAAATTAACAATCTGACCAAGAGCGCTGCGAAAATGTTTAGGCGGATTACTCTGGACTTTTTCACTTACTCCCTTAAAGCCTTTAACTAACAGGTCTTTTAAATCCCAACCACAGCAATAAGGTGCCAATAATCCTAAGTCATGAATATGCATATCGCCATTTATATGTGCCTGGCGAATATTTTCCGGATACATTTTATTCAACCAATATTTAGCAGAAATAGCCGAAGCAATATAATTATTCAAACCTTGAACGGAAAAACTCATATTACTATTTTCCTTCAAACGCCAATCTGCCTTGCCCAAATAATCTTCCATTAATTTTTCATCGGCAGTGGAGTTATTAATATCACGCAATTGACGATGTTGATCGCGATATAAAATATAATTTTTAGCGACTTTAATTTGATGATTTTCTAACAAAACTTCTTCAACCATATCCTGAATTTCTTCAACCGCGGGAATGCTATTCTTATGGAACTTACCATTAACCTTCATGACTACTTGATCAGTTAACTTTTTGGCAAGATGTTTGTCGTCTAGGCCGGCAGCAAAAGAAGCCTTATAGATTGCCTTATTAATTTTTTCTTGATTGAAATCCGCGATTTCTCCCGATCGTTTAATAATTTTGCTAATAGTCTCTGGCATAGGAATTGAGATTGAAAATATGTGATTAATTATTTTTTTTCTTTGATGAGCTTATTAAGCTCCTTGCGAAATTCTTGAGCATCCTTGAAAGACTCATAAACCGAGGCATAACGGATATAGGCAATCGGATCTAGTTTTTTTAAATTTTTCATAACCGCCTGACCGACCTGTTTGGAAGTTATTTCCGTTTTTTTCAATCTTTGCAAATCACGTTCTGTAGAATGAATAAGTTTTTTAAATAAATCTTCAGTAATTGGTCGTTTCTCACAAGCCTTTTTTAAGCCGCCAACTAATTTATCTCGACTATAAGATTCGCGCCGTCCGTCACGCTTAACTATTACTAAATCGAGCAATTCTATTTCTTCGTAAGTGGAAAACCGGAAAGAACATTTTAAACATTCGCGCCGACGTCTAATAGACAATCCGTCGGAAGCCACCCGAGAATCAACTACCTTAGTATCGGGGTAGTAACAAATTGGGCATTTCATAAGGCTTATCGTTTACTTTGACTAAAAACCTATATTTTGTGGGGTTTTTTAAAGCGATACACTAAATGTTGTATCTAATGGTATTTTAGCAAATTTTAAAACAGGGGTCAAAGTGACCCCTATTTTGCTAATCTTTAAATAATTATAAAAATTATTTAAAGTTATCCACAAGTTTTTTCGATTTTCCGCGCTCGCCTTCTTACATTCCTGAGCTTAATTTAGCGAATCCTAAAAATCCCAAAGTAAAAACAATGACCATGACCACTGGTGCCACTAAAGACAAATAATTTTTGTGATTTGGCTTGAAATATCGCAACAATAAAGAGTTCCCAACCACCGAGACTGAGCTCATCGCCATTGCTAAGCCAGCTAATTCAGGCTTTAAGACTAAACCAAAGCCGATAAACACTCGGGCCGCAATCGGAATCCCAATTACATTATAAAATAAAGCAAAGAACATATTTTGTTTTATTTTTCCCATGGTTTCGCGCGAAAGCTGAAAAGCGGTAACGACATCGTTCAAATCATTCTTCATAATTACAATCCCCCCTGTTTCCATAGCAACGTCAGTGCCAGAACCCATAGCGATGCCCAAATCGGCCTGTGCTAAGGCCGGAGCATCATTAATACCATCACCAACCATAGCGACCTTGTATCCGCTCTCCTGGAGCTTTTTGACCTCATTAGCCTTATCTTCAGGGAGCACTTCCGCTAAAACATTATCAATACCAACTTGGGAAGCAATTGCTCTGGCTGTTCGCTCATTATCACCAGTAATCATATACACCTTCATACCCAATTTTTTTAAACTGGAGACGGCCTCAGAAGAAGTGGTTTTAACGGTATCAGCAACAGCAATAGCTCCGATAATCATATCTTTACTAGCTAAAATCATTACTGTTTTACCATTCTCTTCTAACTTAGTAATTTTACGATCAACTTTGGCAATAGAATGTCCCAAAACATCAATCATTAAACGGCGATTACCAAAATAATATTCGATACCATTAATAAACCCCTTTATGCCATGCCCGGGAATGGCGGAAAAATCTTTAACTTCTTGCAAGCTAGTTGCCTCTTTATTGGCATATGAATAAATAGCTTCCGCCAGCGGATGTTCAGATAATCTCTCTAAACTAGCAGATAATGATAAAATTTCATCTTCATCGGTCGCTGCAAACTCCAAAATATCAGTCACTTCTGGCTTGCCGTTAGTTAAAGTTCCAGTTTTATCAAAGATAATCGCCTTAATCCGACAAGCAGCCTCTAACGGTTCCCCGCCTTTAACTAAGATACCGTATTCCGCACCTTTACCAGTCCCGACCATTAGTGATGTCGGCGTGGCCAACCCTAAAGCACAGGGGCAAGCAATAACAATAACGGCGGTAAAGGTCATAAGAGCAAAGGAAAGCGTGGCCCCTAAAAAGAAATACCAAATTAAAAAGGTCACAATCGCAATGCCAATTACGGTCGGAACAAACACCGCTGATATTTTATCAGCGAATCCTTGAATCGGTGCTTTTGACCCTTGAGCATCCTCAATTAACCGAATGATTTGCGCCAGCGCGGTTTCACTTCCGATTCTAGTGGCCTCAAATTCAAAACTACCAGTTTTATTTAAGGTACTCCCAATTACAGTATCACCAATTTTTTTTTCAGTTGGCAAACTTTCTCCGGTAATCATCGACTCATCTATAGCCGAAGAACCTTTAATAATTTTACCATCAACCGGCACTTTTTCTCCCGGACGAACAACAATAATATCGCCATGAACTACGCTCTCTATTGGAATATCCATTGTTTCTCCGGCACGAACCACACGAGCAGTTTTTGCCTGTAAGCCCATTAATTTTTTAATAGCATCTCCCGTACGGCTTTTGGTTCTAATTTCCATCCATTTACCTAAAACAACAAAAGTAATCAGGAAAGCGGCGGTTTCAAAATATAAATCAGGAATCATACCGCCAACACCAATAATGGACCCTGTTTTTATAAAATAATTTACAAAATTAATTATACTATAAATAAAGGCTGTTGAAGTTCCAATAGCGATAAGGCTGTCCATATTGAAAGTCTTCATTTTAAGACTAGCCCAAGCTCCCTTATAAAATCCCGCCCCAATAATAAACTGAATCGGAATAGTTAATAACAGAGAAATGATACCAGCATATGGCAAAATCACTGCTTTACCTGGAATAGCTAAAAAGCTCAGGAGCATGAAATAAGCCATCGGAAAACTGAGAGCAAAACTAAACCAAAATTTCTTTTTATAGACCTTGGTTTCATTCTCCCTTTTACGACGTTCGTAATCCCCATCCTTAGCGTCTACCGTTTCCGCTTTATATCCAGCTTTAGCCACCATATCAATCAAGAGTTCAGGGTTAGCTAAATTTTCATCAAAGATAATATTAGCTTTCTCGGCGGCAAAATTAACATTAGCCTGCTTAACTCCGGGAACTTTTTTTAAGGATCTTTCAATTATATTGGCACATGACGAACAATGCATACCAAAAAGAGATAAATTTATTCTTTGGCTATCATTATTACTTGTTACAGCTACTGGCTTTTCGGTTACAGATTTTTCGGCCGCAATTAAATTTACGTCAGATTTTATTTCCGTCGCCTCCAACTGTTCTTCAACAACTTTATTTTCCGATTCTATCTCGGCACTATAGCCAGCGGTCTTAACTGCCGCTAAAACATCGGCCATATTATTTTTGTCTTCGTCAAGCAATAACTCGGCTGTTCCGGTTTTAAAATCAACTTTAATATCACTAACCCCGGCTAATTCTGATAATTCTTCTTTAGTTATTATTTCACAGGAAGGACAATGCATCCCGGCTATTTTTAATAATATTTTCTTAGTCATATCTTATAATTTAGCGATTGAATAATCGGTACCGGCCAAACTAGTTTCTAAAATTTCTAAATCTAGAGTGCCATTACTTCTGACTTCAGTTTTACCTGATTCTAAATCAATTTTAACATCAATTACTCCCGGTATTTTTTCTAAACGCCGGGAAGCTAATTTAACGCAAGCCGGACAAGTAAGCCCAGTTAATTTAAAGTTTATATTATCCATATGATTATTTATTTTATAATTAATTATTCAACGATGATAGAACCAAAGCGTATCATATTCATGCCGCAGGTAATATTGTAAGAACCTGGCGTTTGTGGTGTAAATTCCATACTAATCGGGACTCCAGCTTTAAGCGGTTCACTACGACTGTAAAGTCCAGGGATAGTCATGTCATAACCACAACCACTACCATTATCACGAACATCTATTTCCAATCTAACTTTAGTGCCCGCTTTCACCTTAAACGCTGAGGGCGAAAGATATTTAGAGGCTGTATAGGTTGTCTTGATAATTTGCACCGCTTCTTTACTAGCTGAATCATTAGTAGTTTTTACGGCAACCGGAACAGCATTAGTGTCGGCTTGTTGTCCACCGCCGCCCCCGCCGCAACCACATCCACCGCCGCCACTGCCACAAGTTCCACTATTGCTAGCTGCCGGTGCTGGAGTGGACGCTATTTGTTTTTCAAGGGCACTAGCTGAAGTATTATCATCATAAACATTAAATGCCCCCGTATACATTCCCATAGAGCAGGAGAAAGGTAGCTTACCGGAACTCTTAGGCGTAAACTCAATAATGTTTTCTCCAGCTTTAAGAGTTTTCTGAATATTTAATTTAGGTATCATAATTGAGCTCGCGCAAGAGTATGGTGCTTGTGCATCAATTATCCATTTCACGGGCACACCCTTTTTAATCGAAAATGTATTAGGAGAGTAGCCGTCATTTTCTTCGGTCATATGGATTATCTGAACGCCGTTTTCTAAAACCACATTAGGGTCATCCACCGCCGCAAAAGCCTGTGAACTTCCAAATCCTAGACTACCAACATTCAAACTAACCAGAGTATAGCCATTATTAAAATTAAATAAAGCAAAAAATATTACGGCAATTCCAGCTCCCTTAAAAAATCTTTCTTTAAACGAACCTTTAGCAAATGAAGTTAAGCCACCAACACTTAAAAGTCCGGGAGCGGTTCCAAGAGCGAATAAACCCATAATCAAAGCACCAAACCAAATATTTCCGGTACTGATGGCATAAAGTTGCATGGCTTGAGTAAATCCACAAGGTAAAAAGAAAGTTAAGCCGCCCATAATCATCGCATTTTTATGGCTATATTCTTTGTGGCGACCACTAAGGCCCAGAGCTTTACTTACTCCTTTGGGTAGGGTGAATTTAAATTTACTTAAACGCGGAAAAATATTAATAAGCTGTAGGCCCATAACTAACATTACTAGACCAACTAGTAGAGTAAGAATGCCATTAGATAGCGCTGATAATTTAACCGCGGTTCCCAATAATCCCAAAACTCCGCCAAGAATAGCATAGCCTAAAATTCTGCCAAGAATAAAAAAGATGTGCGGCCGAAATTTTTCCATCGGCGTCGCGGTGGGATGGTTTTCCGCAAATTTAGCCGAAAGACCTAGAGATAAACCGCCAACCAGCGCCATGCAGGAAGAAACGCCAGCCACTAAACCAATAACCACGATAAGCGGCCAGCTCGGATGACTAAGATCCGGAATAAGATTAAAGCCTAATAAACCAATATCTTTAATAACTAAATAAACGGCCATTAAAAATAAGAAAGCGATTCCCAAATCAGCATATTCTTTCTTATCACGAGATAATAAGGTCGACTTTTCATCGATACCGATTTCATAACCGGCTTCGTTAACCATTTTCTCTATCAACTGATCATCAGGAATATTTTTCTGATAATGAACAATGGCTTCACCGGTTTTATAATTAACGTTGACGCTACTGACATTTTTAACTTCTTTAAGTTTTTCTTCAATTAAAATTTCACAGGAACGACAATGCATGCCCTTAACAGGCACTTTCACATATTTATTATGAGACATAAATTAAATTATTTTTATTAATAACAAAATAAAAACTAGAAAAGTATTTATTTTTAAAAATAATTTAATTTATAGACGAAGAACGGTTGTTTTAATAAGAGCCAATTCTGGTGGCGCCGTAATCGGATTATAATAGACAGCTGACGATAAAACTACCTTTGATATTTGATATTCAGAACAAAAAAATGAGGGAATAATAATATTATTTTTTTCGGAATCAATAAGTTGTGAAATAATCGTAAGCCCATAATGACTGCCATTAACACAACAGGGTAAAAGAGTGTTATTATGTTTAGTCGTCGCGGTGTTCGAGTTGACTGCCGAAGTCGCAAAGATGGGGCTCACTAAATTTTCTAAATTTACCGGCGTCGCAAAAATTGCTAAAGGCGTCATCATTTGTTGAGCACTATCTTGTTCTATTGTACAAGCACTATAATCCAAATTTTGTAATTCATTATTGTCTATCTGAGCAACAGCGGCCTGAGCGATTTTCGGGCCAACCGATAAACTAAGTAAACTTTCCAAACACAAATCAGCAGTCGTTGGAAAAATTACGACTAATAAAAATATGGCACTAATTTTAATAAAATATTTTTTCATTATTATTAACTATGGGGATAACTATTTAAATACCCACCCCCTAGGTGTTCAGATATATAAATAATACACCAGCAGAAATAAGGCGTCAACCTACCTAATGGCCATAAAAAAAGAAGCGCCGATTCCGTGGCGCCTCTTTTTAATTTTTTCTTATCTTTTACCCCATCTTCTTGCGAATAAAGGCAGGCACACTCAGATCATCGTCCTCATCAACCGGCTTTTCCACTTTTTTCTCGGAAATTGTCGGCTTAAGAGGTAAATTTTTAAAGACGGAGGAAAATTTAGCTTTATTGCGATCTTCTCGCACAGCCAGATCTTCTTTTTCAGTTTCTTTTTCAGCAATGAAAGTATTGGGTGTATAGGAGGACTTGGAAGTCTCACCCTTTTGGCTCTTACTATGACCATCAAAACCGGTAGCCACAACAGTTATTTTAATTTGATCTTTTAATTTTTCATCAATCACGGCACCGAAAATAATTTTCGCCTCTTCATCAGCGGCTGAGGTAATAACTTTAGCCGCTTCACTAACTTCGGTCATACTTAAATCAGCACCGCCGGTAACCGTAAAAACAATGCCCCGCGCCCCATCAATGGACATATCAAGCAAAGTGGAATTAATAGCTTGCTTGGCGGCTTCAACGGCCTTATTCTCGCCCGAGGCCGTACCAATTCCCATCAAAGCCGAACCAGCATTAGACATAATCGCTTTCACATCGGCAAAGTCAGCATTAATAATACCCGGAACTGTAATAATTTCAGCAATTCCCTGAACTCCTTGACGTAAAACATCATCTGCGGTTTTAAAAGCCTCTAACAACGAGGTTTTTTTGTCAATTACTTGTAATAATTTATCATTGGAAATGGTAATAATGGTATCTACCTTGTCGGCCAACTCAGCATAGCCTCTATCGGCGATATTCTTGCGCTGGCCGCCTTCAAACATAAAAGGTTTAGTAACTACCGCAACGGTTAAAGCGCCCTCCTCCTTGGCAATTTGAGCCACTACCGGCGAAGCCCCCGTTCCGGTACCGCCGCCGAGTCCGCAAGTTACAAAAACCATATCACAACCCTTCAAAGACTCCTTAATTTCATTAGCTGATTCTTCCGCGGCCGATTTTCCAAGTTCCGGATTCATGCCCGCGCCCAAACCCCTAGTAACCGTTTTACCAATATGAATCTTTTCGCTGGCCTTATTATAATGCAAAGCCTGAATATCAGTATTTATCGCCACAAACCCGACACCCTTGATTCCGCTATCAACCATGCGATTGATTGCCGAATTGCCGCCGCCGCCGACACCGACTACTTTTATTTTTGCAAATGTTTCTATTTCTGGTTTTACTTCAGCCATACAATTTGACTATTATATTTATTATACTTTATTTTGGCATTATCTTATTGAATAGACCTTTGGTCTTTTCCAATAAGCCGCCCAGATTATTTTTAAATTTATTACTAGCGCTAATTCCTTCCCCTTCGGTATGACTGCCCCAAATAACTAAACCTAAGGCGGTTAAGAATTCTGGATTTTTGACCTTATCAATTACCACGTTAATATTTTTTGCTTGCCCAAGAGCGGCTGGAAGTCTTAGCTTCTTTTTAGCAGATTCTACCAAACCGTCAAGCTCGGCACCGCCGCCGACAAAAATAACTCCGGCTGGTAACATTCCCGAACGATCAATGCGGCGAAACTCCTGATCAACTTTTTCAAAAATTTCTTCAACCCGGGCATTAATTATTTCGGAAACATATTTTCGAGAAACCGTATTAATATCATCATTAATTTCTTCTTCTTTAACGAGCTCCGAAATATCAATCTCATCACGCAATTCTTCTTCTAAAGTAATGGCACTGCCATACTCACGCTTAATTCTTTCCGCTAAATTAATCGGGCATCTAAGACCAATGGCCACATCCGCAGTGATATGTTCAGAACCAATCGGTAAAATTGCGGTATGAATTAAATTACGCTCTTCATAAACAGCCAACGAAGTCGTGGAAGAGCCAAGATTAATTAAAGCCACTCCCAATTCTTTTTGCTTAGAGCTTAAGACTGCTTCGGCGGCCGCTAAGGGTGCTAAAACTAAATCTTCAATTTCTAAACCGGTTCGATATATTGCTTTAGTTAAATTTTTAATTTGAGTACTAAGTCCCTGAACAATCAAAGTTTCTACTTCCAATCTAATACCATTCATGCCAATCGGGTCTTTACCGTCTTACTGATTATCAACGCTAAATTTTATGGGAATAACATGTAAAATTTCGTAATTTACCGGCACCGCTAAAGCCCGGGCAGCTTCAATCGCCCGGTTAACATCATTTTCATTAATTTCACCATCGCTACGACCAACTGCCACTACGCCCTTAGAGCGCTCACATTTAATATGAGGATCGTTAATGCTAACCCAGACACGACTAATCGGAACACCGACTAAGCGCTCCGCTTTTTCTAAGACCGCCGAGATAGAAGAAGTGGTTTCTTCAATGCTATTAACTATCCCGCGACTAACTC
>DASROX010000034.1:0-14938 GCA_035646675.1 Saccharimonadales bacterium (SeqCode) | reverse complement strand
ACAAGTTTATGATCTTTGGTCCGGTTTATACGCCAACTTGCTAATAAGTTATGCTGTGCAAGAAAATTATTATGGAAACTATCAAAAGTCTTTGTCTATTTTAGACTTAGCTGAAGATGTCTGTCCGGGATTAATAGTTACCCAGATCAATAAAGCTAGCGTTCTATTGAAGTTAGCCAAAACGGAGGAAGCTATTGATGCAGTAAAATTAGTTATTAGTCAGCGTAAAGATGCTTTGAGTTTATTTTTATTATGTAATTTTACTGATGATAATACTTATAAGCAAAAAATGGAATCCGAATACGGACCTGCTATGTTTAATCATTTAAACTCTATGTTATGACAAGAAAGGATTTGTCGCCCACCATGCAGAAAGCTTATGATTCGCTTTCACCTCAATATCAGGAAGCATTTCTGAGTGAACAGAGTGACTTGCAAGAGAGCTTAATTAGAGGATCTATTGTTCGAGCTATGATGAGAGCTCAGTCCCATAATTTGGGAACTAATGCAAACGCGATTTTGCAAACAAATCTCATTTAAAGGAAAACGAGCCAGCCTAATCGTAAAATGGCTCACAATAAAAGAGCAGATATAAATTTGCTCTTTTCTTTTATATAAAAAGAAAAAGACCCTTGATGTTATCGCGGGTCTAAAACACTCCTTTCTTGGCTTAATTTATTTTAAATTAAAATACATTCTTATAGTGTATAGGAACCTTATTTCCATATAGAGCTCTTAATTGATTGCATATTTTTTTGTATTTAAAGCAATCATTGTTGTTGTAGTTAATTTTGTTTAATAAATTCCTCATCACAAAATTATGATTTGTGATTTTTATTATAAATTCTAACTCTTCAGCACTACTAGCCATAAATAAAACATTCTCACAAATATAGGGCGCATGCATTGCTCCCGTTATTGAGAAAATATTTTTTTTATCATTCATATACTTAACACATTCTTCCTCAAATAATACAGAGGATTGTTCAAACAATAGCGACTCATAAAGATCCTTTTTTGAAATCTTATCCTCATTGAACCCAATACTATAATCATCCGATAAAATTTTAGGAAACAACTCATCTACTGGAAGAGAATAATCGTCATGCTCTAAATTGAAGACAATATTTCTAAGATTATAGTCAGATTTCTTGGTTATTTCCAAATATTCAGTCTGATTAATAAAGATGCCCTCTTTCTCATGAAATAAATTTTTTCTAATGTCACATTCTCTTATCCTGCAATTATTTACAGTAGCTAAAAAATCTGACGCTAAAATTTTTTCATAATAAGCTTGATTGGTAATTTTTCTAAAATCATATTCATTATGATTTGCAAGACCGGCTTGTTCAACTAAGAAAAGTTTATCTCCTGAAACCTTATTGAACCACCAAGATAATTTTTTGAGTTGTTCAGATATATTTTTATTAATCTGATCTTTAGTATCTTGGCCGTGACCGACTGCTATAGAGAAGTTTAATTTACTTCTATCATTTAAAAGTAATACCATATAAGTTCCATTACTTTTATCTGAGATAAAACTAATTAAAGACTCGTAAGCCTCGTCAGGGTTTTTGAAATATTCCCCGGTTCTTTGGGTCGTGAGGGTGTTTCTTGGCTGCTTACCATTTACCTGTCGCTCGCCTTTTACGAAAAAGTAAGCAAAAAATACCATCAATAATAGCGCGGCTATTAAAAAAAGTTTTTTATAGTTTACTTTTTTACTAGGGCAAGAACAGTTCTTTTCTTTTCTTCTACAATTAGGGCAGATTCCGTTTCTGTTTTTTCTCATTTTTTATTTTTTTGAAGATTAATAATTTGATTAATTGCTAAATCAAGCTAAATTTAGCCGAACTTGGCAATTAATCAAATAGAATCTTGTTTGTAAATGTTCAATTTAATAAACAAATTATATCATATAAATTAATATTTGTCAAGCTTGGCATCCTACATTTCCGAAACATTGTATTAATTCTATATTTATGATAATTTATCCATTACGTACCATTTTATTAAAATTTTATAATTAATTTAACCATCCCTTATATGAAAAAATTGCTATTAATATCTACAATTCTATTAATTAGTTTAACCATCTCAGCCTGCTCCAATAAGTTTAATTATAATGGATCTGAAAATGAGTCGATTAACGAATTTAATTCAGAGGCAAAATCTGATAATTCTAAGAATCAAGAAGATTTAGATTTGGTAAAATCAGATGGAGAGCCTCAAGCAGTATTTACCAGAGAGAATGATCCAGAAGTTAAAACATTTGAGTGCACCGATGCCCCGGTTAGATTCTCAGATTTAAAAGTTGGCGATAGTTTTGATAATTATAAGATTTCCAAAATTTATTATAATACAAACGCTAAAAACGACTTAAATCCTTATAGCGGCGTAATAGAATTTGAAGGAGAAAAATTATTAACTGGAAGTTTTATTGCAAGGAAAGAGTTAGGCGGTGACTTTATTGATGGTTTGTATTTTGTTCCTGATAATCTTATGCCAAACTTTGAATACAACAATGATGGGGGCGTAGAAGATGCTTTAAATGGTGTAGTGTGCGGAAATCAAAAATTTGATGTTAAAACTGAAATCAGTAATTATGATGAGCGCTACACAAATTTAGATAGCCTTGATTTTCCGGTAATTTCTAAAAAAGACCAAGAATTTAAAAATTTCTGGGTTAAAGCTTTAAATGGTGAAAAATATTCCAAGAAAGTTGTGATTAGAGTAAATGAAATAAAATCCATATTTGCGATTGCATCATCAATAGATAACTCTTTTAATTTATTAGAAGTCATCGAGGTTATTAAATAAAAAAAGGAGGTTTTAAAAACCTCCCACCCTTCATAAAATCAGTAATCAAACTTAAATACCTTCTTTTTTCCACTCGCTAAATCAAGTAACATTAAATATTGGTATTTAGGATTTGTTCTGATAAAATCGTAGAAAAATAGAATTATTACCCCCTCCCGACTGCTGGCAACGATGTCACCAAGAGCGTAATAACCTTTAAGGTCCACCTCTTTAATGTCCCCATTACTTTCGACAAAAAGTCGGTTTTCACGAGCGTAATAACCATTAGGCCAATTAGAGTTAGGCGGAAAACGACTTTCATTAGTTATTCTTAACAGCTTGAAGCCATTATATTCACCATATTCTACGGTCGTCATCGAAGTAACTCCGTCCATATAATACCCATTCCAGGAATTATTAAATATTAGCGAGTCTTTATAAGCCACGCTAGTTAAGCCTTCTGAAGTGGTGTAAGGGTAATTTATCGAAGCATCGATAGCTCCTACAGACAAAACAGAGTCCTTAAAGGAGAACGGTGATATTGAGGATAATGTTCTAGCGTCAGACATAAAAGACGTCCCGGCATTGAACATAGTCCTAACGTCCACCAAAGTTAACGATTCAGACCAGGATGTAAACTCTCCATCCTTCTGATCATCAATTAAATTGTCTTGGCATCCAAAAAATGAAGCCAGAGTTAAAAAAAGAACGATTACTTTCATGATTTTTATTTTTTAGTTGTTAAAGAAAAACAAATTTATATTAAATTTTTAGCATTAAAATATGATTTTGTCAATATAGCTAGGTAATGTTTTAAGGGCGAGAAATATTAAAATTAAATGACGATCCGCCACCCGCTCTCAGTTTCTTCTAAGTATCCCTCAGAAATAAATCCGGCCGCGCGCTTATGTCCACCACCACCAAATTTTTGGGCAAGTTTAGAAACATCAATTTCGTCCGAATTGGTTCTAAAACTCCCTTTAACCTTCCCCTTTTCTTCGCGCAAAAATAAAGCCAATTTAGCGCCCGAAAGATAACTCATAAAGGAAGCGATATCGCCAAAAACTTCAGCCACACTATCACGTTCTTCTGGTCTTAATAATTCCGAAAAATCTTGACTAGTTAAAGCCGAGCAAACTAATCCAGTTTCTTGATTAAATTTTATTTTTTCTAGGGCGCGGCCCCAAACTTTCAGCGACATAAAACTCCCAGTTCCCCGAATGTGTTCACTAATTTTATTTAAAGAAGCACCTCTCAGCAGCATATCAGATGAAGCCGCCATTACTTCAAAAGAAGAGTTAGCGTGTAAAAAATTACCCGTATCCGCCATCAGCCCAATTAAAATACAATCAGCAATCGCCTTGTTGATCTCCAAACCATTAATTTCAAAAAAATCATAAATAATTTCGGTAGTTGAAGCTTTGCTCGGAATTCGCACTTCTAAATCAGCGAAACTTCCTCGAGACTCGTGATGATCAAATTCAATAATATAAGGCGTGACCGCCTGATTTTCTTTCCGCTTGGCTAAGAGAGCACGCAGTTCCGGTTCTAAGCTAGTCCGAGAAATTGCGCCACAGTCCAAAATTAAAATTACCGAAAAATCAGCTAATCGATTTGGCTTTTCTTTACTTATTAATCTTTCATTGGGAATATAACCATAGACTTCATCCAGTTTATTATCAGCATAAGCTGAACTTGATATCTTCAAGGTCTTTAACAGTTCCAACATCGACCCAATAGAAGCCAGGGCATCAGGATCAGGCGAAACATGCCCCACCACTAAAACTGAAGAGGCTGATTTTATTTTTTCCCAAGCTAATTTTAATTTGGCAGTATTTTCCATAATCTAGAATTCTATTATAGATTGAGGAAAAAGTCCAGCCCCAAACAAACGCTAAAATAACAAAAAACCCGACAAATGCCAGGTCAAAGACTAATATTTAAATTGGATACTAATCAACATTAGCTTCACTAATCAATTTCTCAATCTTACTAGCTTCCCGTTCAGTAGCATCAAACTCCCAAGTAATCTTCGGAATTTTACGCAGCTTGGTGCGCTTACGTAAAACCGCTACTAGCTCAGAGGTACCAGCTTCTAATTTACGCATCGCGGTTCCGGCTAATTTATCTGGTAAAACTGAAAACCCGATTCTAGCTTGTTTTAAATCCGGAGAACACTGAACATAAGTAATCGTAATTAAAGAATCTTCAATCCGCACCTCGCGGTTAATCGCCTTGGCCGTTTCTTCCAATATTAAATCATTAATTCGATCAATGCTGGCCATATTAAATAGTCCCGGTTACTCTTTCTTCTATATAAGCCGCCAAAATATCGCCCTCTTCAATTACCGGTTTACCTTCAAAACGTAAACCCGCCTCCTGGTCTTTTTCTACTTCCTTAACATCCTGTTTACCCGATTGTAAACGACTAATACTCCCACCGATAATAAAATTATCGCCGCGATAAACTTCTATTAAACAATTATTTTGCAAAACACCATCTAAAACCTTGCCGCCAACTATTTGACTATCATTTTCCGTCCGAAAAATCGCCAAAACTTTTAGCCGACCTAAATCAACCCGATTAATTTCCGGTTTAACTAAAAGCTGCATTTCATCCTTAATATATTTTATTAAATCGTAAATGATGGAGAATATCTGAACAGTAACTTGTTTTTCGCGAACTAAGTTTTCCGTAGCCGGCGACATCCGCACATTAAAGCCTAAAATTTTAGCGCCCGAATCTTCGGCGCGCTTCACATCGCCTTCTGTTATATATCCCAAGCCTTTAGAAATAATTTTAACTTTAACCTTTTCACCATTTAATTTTAATAAAGATTCTTCAATCGCTTCCGCTGAACCTAAAAAGTCAGTTTTAATAATCACCTTTACTTTCGGACATTTGTCTTCAACGTTATCATCAGAAATAGTCGGCGCCAACTCATTATAACCAGAAGCCGTTTTAATTTTTTTAACTTTTACTTTTTCTCCCAAGCCAACATTTAAAATATCACCCACAGCCGGAGAGATTTTTAAACCTAAAATTTTAGCCGGAGTAGAAGGCCCCACCTCCATAACATCTTCGCCTTTATAGTTTTTTAAAGACTTAACTTTTCCATAAATAACTTCATTAAAACAAAGTTGATCTCCGACATGTAGAGTCCCATTTTGAACCAAGATGGTTGCGAGCGGTCCCGCCGTCTTATCAACATTAGACTCCACGACCGTGCCGGCGGCCTGTGCATCGGGATTAGCTTTTAAATTAGAAGATTCGGTGGCCGCTACTAAGAGCACCATGTCCAAAAGTTCCTCAATTCCCGTTCCTTCTTTAGCGGAAATAGGCACACAAATAATTTTACCGCCCCAGTCTTCAGGAGTAATATTTAATTGGGTAGACAACTCTTGTTTAGTCTTATTAACGTCAGCGGCTGGTTTATCAATCTTATTAATCGCCACAATATAAGGAATTTTAGCGGCTTCAATTATTCTAAAAGCTTCGGTGGTCTGTGGTTTGACGCCGTCATCGGCCGCTACCACCAAAATAGCAATATCAGCTACTTTAGCACCACGGCTTCTCATGGCGGTAAAGGCTTCGTGCCCGGGAGTATCAATAAAGGTAATCATCTGGCCCTTACGATTAATTTGATAGGCACCAATATGTTGAGTAATGCCTCCAGCCTCACCGGCGACCACGTCCGTTTGCCGAATAGAGTCTAATAATTTAGTTTTTCCATGATCAACATGACCCATAACCACAATTACCGGCGGTCTTTCTTGTAAGTCGCCCACTTCTTCTTTGGCTAATATAGCTTCCAATTTTTTATCTTCTTTATCATCCTCTTCTACCTTTGATTCCGCCAATTGAACGTCTAAATTTAAATTCTCACCAACAATCATAGCCGTATCAATATCAATTTTTTCGTTAATTGAGGTAAAAACACCATTTTTCATCAATTCCGTCAAAACTCGATTAACGGGAATACCGGCCAATTCTGCATAATTACGGACGGATAAGACGCGGGGTACAAAAATAGTCTTTCTTTCTTTAGGCAGAACTTCATCCTGCTTCTTAATCGCCGCCGCGAGCTTCTTTTGCTCCCATTCGCGCCGTAAAAACGACCAATCTTTCATGATTTTCTTGGCAGTATTATTATCAACCTTAATCGCCTTCTGCCCAATCGCAAAACCGAGTTCCGGCAACATATCGCGTAACTCTTGGGGGCTAATTCTTAAAATTCTCGCTAACTCGGTAATATTCATGTTTTTAATATTACTTTAATTTTACGCTTAAGTCAAACAAATATGGCACTAATTTTCACTTTACAAAGCCGGAAAGAAGTGCTAAAGTAAGCTTAGATAAATTAATAATCCTGTTTTTTAGGACCACTGAGGAAAGAAAAGACGAAAAACACCGTAGATAAATTATTTTTGAAGATTAAACAATTATGTATCTTGCCAGTATTTCGCTGAAATTAGCAAAAAAACTTAAACAATTTAACATCATCTTCTAAAATAGCGCTTTTAAAAGCGTTTATTGTCACACAAAAATTTAATATTTGTCTTGTTTACCGCCTCAGCTTTCTAGAATACAGCCAAATCATATGGAATTTTTAAATTACGCCCTGTATTTAGTTCTGGCTGTCGGCGGTTTTTTTATTGGTTACATCTTCTTCAAAAAGTCAGCTAATTCTAAAATTAGCAGTGCCGGCGAGAAGGCCAATAAAATTATAAGCGATGCTAAAACAAAAGAAAAAGACCTGCTCCTAAAAGCTCAGGATAGGGCCCTAAACATTATTGAGGAGTCCAAAAAAGAAGAAAATCGTCGACGTAACGAAATCAACCAACTCCAAAACCGCTTAGAGCAACGAGAAAATTCTTTTTCCCAAAAACTACTAGACCTCCAAGACAAACAACAAAAATTGTATGACAAGGTCAATGAGGTCCAAGAGATTAAGGAAAAAATTAAAGGCATCCAAGAACAGCAATCTTCTAAATTAGAAGAGATATCGGGGATGAAGCGCGAAGAAGCTAAAGCTATTTTGCTCAAAGCCGAAGAAGAAAAATGTGCCGAAGATTTAATGGTTAGAATTAATAAGTTAGAACAGGATAATCAAGAAAAAATTGATGACCAGGCTAAAGATATGTTAGCGCTCGCCATGCAAAGAATGGTTTCCTCTTACACCGTAGAATTAACAACCACCACTATTGATTTGCCTAACGATGAAATGAAGGGCCGTATTATTGGACGCGAGGGCCGCAATATTAAAGCGATTGAAAGCATGACCGGCGTGGAAATTATTGTTGATGATACGCCAAACGCGATTACGGTTTCCGGTTTCTCGCTTATTCGTCGCCATATCGCTAAAAAAACTTTAGACTATTTAATAAAGGACGGTCGTATTCACCCCACTAAAATTGAAGAAGCAGTTGAAAATGCCAAAAAGGATATTGCTCTCGATATTAAAAAAGCGGGCGAAGAAGCAATGTATGAAGTTGGTATTACGGGCTTTGATCCTAAACTAGTCGCTATTTTAGGACGCTTAAAATACCGTACTAGCTACGGTCAAAATGCCTTACGCCATTCAATTGAAGTTGCCCATCTAGCGGCCATGTTAGCTGAATCATTAGGAGCAGATGTTACGCTCGCCAAGAAAGGCGGCTTGCTTCATGACATTGGTAAAGCGGTTGATCATGAGGTTCAAGGTAATCATACTGAGATTGGTCGCGATATTGCCAGGAAATTTAATTTACCACCAGAAATAATTGCGCCAATCGAAACTCATCACGAAGATCACCCAACCACTCTTATCTCCGTTATTGTTAAAGTAGCTGATGCTATCTCTTCCGCTCGTCCGGGCGCTAGAAGTGATAGCTTTGAAAACTACCTCCAACGTTTAGAGGAGCTGGAAAAGATTGCTTTAACCTTTGAAGGTGTCGAAAAAGTCTTTGCAATCCAGGCGGGACGCGAAGTTAGAGTCTTTGTTCAGCCAGAAGCCGTCACCGATCTTAAAGCTCATAATTTAGCTAGAGATATTGCAAAAAAGATAGAAAATGAGTTAAAATACCCAGGGGAGATAAAAGTTAATGTTATTCGGGAAATGAGGGTTACCGAATACGCCAGATAAGAAACCCGGGCTCCCAATAACTTGCTTAATCGAACATAAAAAGCTAATATCATAATTATATGAATAAAGCACAACTCATCGACAAAATCTATCACGATGTCGAAGGTCTGAATAAAAAACAGGCCGAAAAAATGATTGATGTCTTTACCGACACCGTCATTGAAGAGTTAAAAGGTGACCGCGAGGTTACCATCGCTGGCTTTGGAACTTTTTTGGCTCGTGTGCGTTACGCCCGTGGTGGCGTAAACCCACAAAAGCCAAATGAGAGGATAACTATTCCGGAAGTGAAGGTTGCTAAATTTAAGACTGGTTATCACCTAAAGCAGGCTCTTAAAGGCAAGCGATAAAAAACATCGCCCTACAACTTCAGCTCGCTCCTATCATAGTTGAGGGCGTGTTTGTTTGCGCTCGTAGCTCAACTGGATAGAGTACTTGGCTTCGGACCAAGGGGTTGCAGGTTCAAATCCTGCCGGGCGCACCAACTAAATAATAGTTAAAACTCGCCATTAGAGTATGGTTAGTTTAGAGGCTGGGTAGCTCAGTTGGTTAGAGCGTAGCACTCATAACGCTAAGGTCGCGGGTTCGATTCCCGCCCCCGCCACTTGTATTTGACAATATCTGGTTAATGATTAAAATGTAGATATTAGTTTATTGCTATGTATGCGCTCATAGCTCAGTTGGTAGAGCAGTTGCCTCTTAAGCAAACGGTCGCAGGTTCGAATCCTGCTGGGCGCACATCAAGAAACAGGTCAATACCTGTTTTAATTTATTTCTATGATAAATCTTATTTTTTTCGGAACTCCTGGCGCTGGTAAAGGCACCCAAGCCAAACTAATCGCTAAAAAATATAATTTAACTCACTTATCAAGTGGACATATTTTGCGTCGCGAAATGGAAAGCGGTGAGCTGGGAGCAGAAATAAAAACACACGTTGATAAGGGTATACTAGTCCCTAATGAGCTGGTTATTGCGATGATGGAAAAAGCAACCAAGGCAAGTTGGGCTAATAATCGAGGCGTAATTTTTGACGGCTATCCAAGAAATTTAGAACAAGCAGAATCTTTACAAAAATTTTTTACTGCTAATGATTTGGGATTAGCTGCTGTTATTAATTTAGAAATCAGTGAAGAGGATGCAAAAAAGAGAATTTTACTACGCGGACAAACTTCAGGACGTTCTGATGATAATCCTGAAACTATTTCCGAACGCTTTCGAACTTATCACGCCCAAACCAAACCGTTAATCGATTATTATAACGAAGATGAAAAAATTAAAAATATAGATGGCGCTCCCGATATTAAAACCGTGGCTCAAAATATTTCCCAAATTATCGACAACTTCAAAAATTAGCCAAAAAGAAAAAGACATCCGTGAGGATGTCCTTTTTTATAACTAACAAAATCTCTATTTTTTCTTGTCTCCACTGGCATCTTCAATTTCCTTGGCAACAACACCTTTCTTCTCCTCTTTAGCCTCTTCAACCTCTTTGCTCTTAATCTCCGCAATAATTGCTTTGCGAATCTCAGCCAAAAGCTTCTTATCGTCCTTAATCATTTTCTTAGCAATCTCACGTCCAACGCCAAGTTTAAGGTCACCAAAAGAATAAGAATTGCCATTTTTATTAATTACTTCATATTCCACTCCCAAATCGACTAAATCGCCAGCGACCGAAATTCCTTCATTATACATAATATCAAACTCGCAGGTCTTAAACGGGGCAGCTACTTTATTTTTCACAATTTTAACTTTCACGCGATTGCCGATAATTTTCTCGCCCTGTTTAATTTGCGCGGCTCGTCTTACTTCAACGCGAACGGAACAATAAAACTTCAAAGCATTGCCGCCAGAGGTTGTTTCCGGGCTACCAAAGAAAACGCCGATTTTATTTCTAATCTGATTAATAAAAATAACGACGGTTTTAGTCTTACCGATCGCGGCTGTTAACTTTCTTAAAGCTTGGCTCATTAATCTCGCCTGTAGACCCATGTGCTGATCACCCATATCGCCCTCAATTTCTTTCTGCGGAACCAAGGCGGCCACACTATCAACGACAATAACATCTACCGCATTAGAACGCACCAAAGTTTCCACAATTTCTAAAGCTTGTTCACCGCTATCTGGTTGAGCTAACAACATTTCTTTGATATTAACACCAATTTTAGCGGCATAGTCGGGATCAAGAGCATGCTCCGCATCTACGAAAGCCGCAATCCCGCCGGTTTTTTGTACTTCTGCCACGATATGTTGCGCTAAAGTAGTTTTACCTGATGATTCTGGACCAAAAATTTCAATAATCCGGCCGCGCGGTACACCACCAATACCAAAAGCAATATCTAACGACAAACAACCAGTAGAAATAGCATCGACATTAGTTTTTCGAGCATCACCAAATTTCATAATCGCCCCTTCGCCAAATTTACTTCTAATTTGTTGAATGGCGCTTTCGGCCGCTTCATATCTTTTGTCATGTCCTTCAACACTTTCCTCAATTGTTTTTTTGACTCGTTCTTTAGCCATAGATTTATTAGCCATAAATTTATATGATAGTTTATTAATTAAATTTTGCTACCTATCCGTTAATTCTAGCGCTCAGTAGCTAAGACGCCAGTAAAAAATAAATTAAATTATTTTAAAATAATTACTTTTTGAAAAATTATACGATCAGAATTTTGTAAAGTCAGTTGCCAACCAGCATCAGTTTTATTAAAACTAATAAAATTACCCAAACGATTCCAAAATTTATTAGTAGTCGTAGCCTTAGTTTCCGCCGTCATTTCCGGCGTACTGGTCGGTATTTTTGCCCATAAACTTTCTACTTTTTCCACCGAGCTTTTAACTACCTGATAAACTGCATTTCCCTTAACTCCCGCTGCCTCATCTTCTTGCCCGCTATATTCAACCGCCGCTAAAGTCGCCAAGACCAAAAAGGCAACAACTAAAATAATGGAATATAAAGTAGAAAATGGCTTAATCATATTTTTTATTTTTTGAAAAAATAGTTATCTTTCCATACTGACCATCAAAACCCGGCTGAATTTCTAAGTGACCGGAACGCATTTTCTTTAAGCCGGCAACGATTCGAGAATCAGTTTCTGCTTCCAAGCTCTTTAAATCACAATCTAGCAGAATAAATAACTCATTGCCGAATTTACCTATCAATCGCTGATACTCCGCTTGAACCCGCTTAGCTGACCGACTTTTAATATTCAAGACTTCGGCTATTATTTTATCTAACTCTATCACTTTTTTAAAGGGAGTAATATTTTTGGGTTTAAACCCCACTGGCCTATCGGCTAACTCGGCCACTCGATTTAAAACACCAATTACCAGGGGCTTCTGACAAACCGGACATAGATTATTAAGTTTTTTACTTTCCTCTGGCGAACAACTAAAATTACAGTCGCGATGTCCATCTAAATGATACATTCCCTCTTCGGGATAAAATTCAATCGTATATAAAATTCCTGACTGACCACCTTTTTTATGATGTTTAATTACTTCGTAAATTTGATTATAGCTTATCGGTTCTGTTAGTTCCATGACCGTCGCTTCACGACCAATATTAATTGGGCTATGAGCATCAGAACTGGACAATAGGGTTAAGTTATCAAGGGCAGACAAGCGCCAATTCATTTCCGGATCACTGGAAAGTCCAGTTTCAAAGGCATAAATATTTTTCGTTTCTTCTTTAAAGCAATCTTCTAAAGTGTCAAAACCCGACTTAGAACCAAAAACGGCAAACCAGGGAGTCCAAATATGGGCCGGATAAATCAGAAAACGCGAATCAATTTCTAATAACAAGCTAACTAATTCTGGCGCCTTAATCCCTAAAATTGGGCGACCGTCAGACTTGATATTATACTTGGCTCCCAAGCATTTATTTAATTTAGCGACCGCTTCAATATTTGGCGCGTGAATTACTAAGTGAATCCGCCTAACTTTAGTTTCATCTTTATAAATCAGCGCCACCTCGGTTGCCAGAATAAATTTTATTTTATCATCAGGCGCAGTTTTTAATTTATATAATCCCGAACCCTCAAAAGTTTCCTCTAATTCCTCCCTGATTGATTTAAACCAGGCGGGATAAGTGAAGTCGCCGGTGGCGATAATATCAATTCCCTTTTCGCGACACGTTTTTTCAATATTTGTTAAAGTCAGCTGTGGCGAACAAGCTCGGGAATAGGCAGAATGAATATGTAAATCCAGAACTTGTTTCATATTTTTAAACTTCAACTAACCCTTCAGCAATTTGTAACTCTTCCGGACTATTTATGCCCATGCCTTCTTGGGGAGGGATAGAAGAAACTTTAATTTGATGACCTTCATTAAAAGCCATTTTAATCAAATCTGTTATATAGTATTCTCCTTGCTTATTTTGATTATTCAGCTTATCAGTATGAGCAAACAGCCATTCCTTATTAAAACAAAAACAATTAATATTTATTTCTAAAATCTTTTTCTCTTCCTCGGTAGCATCTTTAAACTCAATAATTCCTTGAGCGTTATTTTCTTGGTCACGAACAACTCTACCTAGATGATAAAAAACCGAACGCCAATCTTCAAAATCAGGTAAAGCCACAGTAATCATCGACAGCACTCCTTTATGCTTCAGAGGGAAACTTTTAATAGTTTCTACTTGATAAAAAGGATGGTCGCCGTTTAAAACAAAAACTTCAGTTGCCCGGGGGTCAATATAGTCTCTCGCACTAGCGACGGCATGACCCGTTCCTAATTGTTTATCCTGAATAGCATATTGGACATCATATTTTTTCAAAGCAGCGGCAATTATTTCTTTATTATCCGGAGAAACAATAATAATTGGTTTAAGAGTGGGCGCTGTTTTCGCGATAGAATCCAGGAGATAGTCCAACATTGGTCGACCGTGAAGTGGCACCAATACTTTAGGCAATTCCGAGCCCATACGTGTGCCCTTGCCAGCAGCCATAATAATAATCTGCGTCATAATAAAAACAAATAAAAATAAGAGAACCCCTAATGGGAATTTCTCTTATATTTTAGCATTTTTTAGTAATTGGAGCAAATTTTAAAATTCAGAAAAATTATTTAATATAAGCCAAAATATTAGCCTTCATTTCGGCCACTTTCGTTTTAGCTTCGGGTTCTGTTTTTGCTTCAGCATAAATCCTAATAATCGGCTCGGTGTTAGAGGCACGCAAATGAACCCAAGAGTCAGTCCAATCAATTTTAACACCATCAATATCCGTTATTTTTTCTTGATTGTATTCTAACTTTATTTTGTTTAATATTTCAGAAACATTTATTTCTGGCGTTAGTTCTATTTTATCTTTCACTATAAAATATTCCGGTAAACTTTTACGGAGCTCGGACATTTTCTTATTTGATTGAGCGAGAGCAGATAAAAATAGAGCGACACCCAACATCGCGTCGCGTCCATAATGCAGGACCGGAAAAATAACTCCGCCATTTCCTTCGCCGCCAATAATCGCTTTACTGGCTTTCATCTTGTTAACGACATTAACTTCACCAACAGCAGCGGCTTGATATTTGCCGCCGTGTTTTTCAGTTATGTCACGTAGCGCCCGTGAAGAAGATAAATTAGAAACCGTGACTTTTTGATATTGTCCCGGATAAAGTTTATCTAAGGTGGCAAAATTTTCTAATATATAATTAGCAATCGCGACCAGCGTATATTCTTCACCAAACATTTCCCCATTTTCATCAATAAAAGCTAAACGATCAACATCGGGATCAACCACAATTCCTAAATCTGCTTTTTCCGCCTTCACGCGCTCCATAATTTCGGTTAAATTCTCAGCCAGCGGTTCTGGTTTATGAGCGAATAAGCCATTAGGCAAACAATTGAGCAGCGAGACCTTAGTAACACCAAGACTTTCTAAAACATGAGGAATTACTTTCCCGCCGACCGAGTTGATACCATCAACAACAATTTTAAAATCCCGTTTCGTAACCGCCTCTTTATTAATTAACGGCAATTCCATGATTTTATCAATATGGTCCCATTCTAGATAAGG
>DASROX010000033.1:0-3644 GCA_035646675.1 Saccharimonadales bacterium (SeqCode) | reverse complement strand
GGTTCAAGGCGGAGCGGTTTTCAGTGATGATTTTGGCGACGGCCGCAGTGGTGGCCGGCTTCACGAAGGTAATGATTTAATGGCTCCAAAAATGACACCGATTCTTGCAGCGCGTGGCGGTACCATTGTTTCCGCAGCAACAACTGAACCTAGTTATGGCTATATGATTTCCATTGCCGGCGATGATGGTTATAAATATAATTATCTTCATATTAATAACGACACCCCGGGAACTGATGACGGCCAAGGCGGAATAAAATATGCTTATGCACCTGGCATTAGTCGAGGAGTAAGCGTTGTTCAAGGCCAACATATTGCCTGGGTCGGCGATTCTGGTAACGCCGAATCAACGGCTCCCCATCTTCATTTTGAAATTCGCTTACCAGATGACACGGCAATTAGTCCCTATGAATATCTACAGGCCGCTCTTAAAATCTATACTTTTAATATTGCCACCGTAGAAGCCGCGAGCCCGACGATTAATTTTGATAAAGGCTTAAAAATCAGCGAGGGCGCAACTGTCTATTGTGAGGCCGGTTCCCTAATTCGCATTGAGAGCAACTCTTCTGTCTATTACTGCGGTGCCGATGGCAAGCGCTATGTTTTTCCCAACGCCAAAACCTACGCGACTTGGTATGCTGATTTTTCCAGTGTCAAAACTATTAGCCTGGAAGATATGAGCAAAATCATGCTCGGCGGTAACGTCACCTATCGGCCGGGAGTAAAACTGGTAAAAATTCAAACTGACCCCCATGTTTACGCGGTTGATTTAAACGGCACCCTACGCTTAATGATTAGTCCGCCGGTTGCCGAAAAATATTACGGGAAAGATTGGGATAAGCGCGTGGAAGATATTCCTGATACTTTCTTCATGAATTATAAGATTGGTGGAGTAATTAATAATTAGTTTTATTTTATAAGAACCTGATAACCATCCAGCATACCAGAAACAATTAACTCAACTAATTTAAGAGAATCGAGCCGTGCTTGATTAAATATGTCCTCATTAGCCATTACCTGACTTTTAGCATTATCAATCACGGTCTGCATGGCTAAATTATAATCTTCATTTTGCGTATTTTTAAAGATATCTTTAAATTTCTCTACCACCGCCTTATCTTCGTTAATATCTAATTCACCAGAAAGTGAGGCGTCTAGTATCTCGGCGTGAGGCAAACTAATTGTCACTATTTTATTTTGAGAGTCAACATTGATATTTTCCTGACGCATATTTTTCATTTCCACACCCACGTCTATCCGTACTAGCCCGTTCACCGTAATTTTCTTTCCCGTAAACAAATCTGTCCAATCATTATTCTTTGGTGTTTCAATTTCCGCCTTACTATTCACAAATACTGTTTTGGTTACCAAAAAATATTGATTGGTAATGCGATCTAAAATGGTTTGAGAATTTACAACTGGCGCTTGGAACATTGTCGTCGCTACTTTTTTCCCAACATAACGACCATAGAAAAAAGTGGCCAAGAAAAGCAGTAAAGCAACAAGGATAATAAATAAAACTACTTTAAGGCGATTCATAATATTCAAGTTAAATAAAAAATTAGTGTATTGATTATACCATTTTCATGCACAAATAAAAACCCCGAAACTTTTTTTAGTTCCGGGGTAAAATAAAATCTTTGCTAATTCAACTTTAATATTCAGGCGGATATTTCACAAGGTAGCCATGGTCTTGAAACCAAGCTAAGTGAATCTGGCCAACAATAATGGCAACTCGCCGATGATAAATAGCATAAATATGTTCAGTGTTCTCGGCAATTTTCGCGCTTCTAAGATTATTCAATTCCTGAAATCCAGGTGACTGAGCAAAATTAATATTCGCTTGTAAGGAATCATAAACCGCTTGAAAAAGCAGACTGTCTTCCCCACCGAAAACTTGTTTTTTGCCTTCCAGTATAAATCTAAGACCGACGTCATAAAGATTAGCATAATTATTAATACGCTCTTTCTGAAAGTCATAGACTGCGCCACCAATACGATATAAATCAGCGCGAGAATAGGGCGTACCTTTAAAAGGAACGCCTTCCATTAGAACAATCGGTTCATCAATAGCTTGATATAACCATTGCTGAACGGCGATTACTTGAGCAGCTAATTCATCCTCATCTCCTAAAGATTCCAAACCAGTCGGAGGCAAATGAATATTGCCGTAGACAGTAATAGAATCGGGAACGCTAACTGCACCCGTAGAGTCAAGGGTTTTCTGGTAAAAAAAGCACAAACAAGCCATCACAAATAGCGCGGCTAATAAGAAAAGACGATCTTTTTTCATTTTTATCAGTTTTATGGTTTATATTCTATTTTTAAGGTAATAAAAAACAATACCACGGAGGCAGTGTTTTAGTCAATATATATGAAACAATCTATTTTTAGCAATTATTCAAACAACTCCGACTTTTTAAAGCGCGACAAAGCGCAGATGGTGGGATTTTTAAAAGACTCCTCACGATCAATTAGATTGTCAGTAAAATAACCGATACAACCCTCATTTTGTTTACTATTCTTAACGCCGCGCAAGTCATCCATGACTTCTCCGAGATCTTTACCACTTTCCTTAACCGCCCTGACTATACTCTCTGGCATATAAAGTCCTTCACCGCGCGAGTAACCCCATTTCCCAGCTTTATCTACGATGGCCACAAAGCCCATCAAAAAGGTCCCCAAATTGGTGTCGTCCAGACCGCCTTCCAAGCCGACGCCATAATCAGCTCCAGCCGCCTGCAGCGCCGCCAGCGCTCGATTCTTAGCGCCAAGAGTAATCTCCGCAAAAGACATGGGCATATTGGAAATTCCCGGAGAAACAGACAAACCAACGACTTCGCATTCGCCAAGCATAGCAGCAAAAGCGGATTTAACGGCGTTAACTTTAACTGGGTTCAAAGATCCAACAGCAACTTTGAGCATATAATAATTATTTTAAATCTTTAGCTAAGAAGATGGCAATTTCCTGACCGCGATTATCATAATAGCGGTCGTTAAAGCCACAGATTCTAAAATCATTTTTTAGATAAAGAATTAGTACGCCACTGAGCGAAGGAGCTTCGGCGATAATGGTTCTCGCTTTAGTCAGGCGCACTTGGCTAATTATTTTTTTAATTAACTGACTGCCATGGCCTTGCCCGCGTAATTTAGGATGGACAAAAATATCGATGATAGCGGCGGTATTGTTCCAAGAATAATAGTGGAAACCACTAAAGCCAATAACTTTTTCATTTTCTAGAGCGACATAAAAGTAATCGTTCTGACCGGCGATTATCTTGGCAAAATCCCTTATTTCTTTAAAATAAGTTTTATTCAATTTATTTATTTCCGATAAGTGTTTAACTGTCGCTTTGATGATTTTCATATGTTTATATAATAAAAATAGCACGAGCTGTGCTATTTTGTCTATTTACTCCGAAAAGAAGAGGCGGTAAACCCAAATAAAAAGCCCCATAACAATATGGGGCTTGTAACATAATTAATGAATAATTACTTTTTAATAGTGAAGTAGAAATTGCTTCCTTTTCCCTCCACGCTTTCTACCCAAATTTTTCCGCCGTTTTTTTCGACGAATTCTTTGCACAGTAATAAACCCAATCCCGAGCTGGGCTCGTTATTAGTTCCCAGGCGACCGTTTTTGG
>DASROX010000032.1:0-7639 GCA_035646675.1 Saccharimonadales bacterium (SeqCode) | reverse complement strand
GTAAATATAAAATAATATGCTTATTAAACCATTTTCTAAAATTGGTAAAAAAGACGCAGCGATTGCCGGCGGCAAAGGGGCGTCTCTGGGAGAGATGACTCAAGCCGGGCTTAAGGTTCCTCCCGGATTTGTAATTTTAGCGGAAGCTTTTGATCGTTTCTTGGAAGAAACTGATTTAATGCAAGAGTTAGAAGCTCAGTTAAAACAAGTTAATTATCAAGACATCAACTCAGTTGATGGTGCCTCTTCCCGCATTAGAGCCTTAATTGCTAACGTTAAAATGCCAGCCGATTTAGCCAAAGATATTGTTTCGGAATTTAAAAAATTAAAAAGTCCGTTGGTGGCGGTTCGTTCTAGTGCGACGGCGGAAGATTCTTTGGCCGCTTCTTGGGCTGGGGAACTGGAAACTTATCTTAATACGACCGATAAGACATTATTGGGTAATGTTAAAAAATGTTGGTCTTCATTATTTACGCCGCGGGCTATTTTTTATCGTCAGGAAAAGAAAATGCTTAAGACTAAGGTGAGCGTGGCAGTGGTTATTCAAAAAATGGTAGATTCTGAAATTTCCGGGATTGCCTTTACGGTTCACCCGGTAACTCAAGACCGAAATCAAATGATTATTGAAGCCGGCTATGGTTTAGGAGAGGCAATCGTTTCTGGTTCAGTTACCCCTGATTCTTATGTGCTTGAAAAAAAAGAACTAAATATTGTGGATATTAATATTTCTGAGCAAGAACGCAAGATTATTAAAGGGGCAAACGGGGGCATTAAATGGGTACCAGTTTTGAAGTCAGCCCAAGCCAAGCAAAAATTGTCCGGAAAACAGATAATTGAACTAGCCAAAATCTGTTTAGCGATTGAAAAACACTATAAATTCCCCTGCGATATTGAATGGGCGCAGGGAAAAGGCAAATTTTATATTACTCAGAGCCGTCCGATAACAACGCTTTGATTTTGACTTTCCAATTTAACCTAAAATATGTTAAAATGATAGACAGAAGGACAAAACAACTTCTGTTTATTTTTTTGCTTTTTAGAGGCTAATGTTTGATTACCTACAACAATTTAATAGTCTCCCTAAAGACTTAAAAGATAAGGTTTCTTCAACGGGAGCCATGTCTCTTTTGTCAGAGATTGAAAGTCGTTATCGGGTTGATTTGGCAATGGTGATTATGAAGGTTATGATTAAAACCCTAACCTTAAAAGAGTTACCGCTTATTTTTGCAAGTGAATTTAACTTATCTCCTGAGCAGGCCGATAGCTTGACCGAGGAATTGAAGTCCAAAATTTTTTCTCCGGTGGCCGACTATGTAGGCATTTCTTCGGAATTACGAGGTTTAGACTTATATAAAGATATTAGTTTATTGATTAAAGAAGCAGGCTTGTTGATTCCCAGCGAATTTTTAGTAGAGCGTTTAAAAAAGATGTTAGCCACATATTTACGTGGCGTTCGTAGTCGAATTGACACTAAGTCTTCCTTGGCTAAAGATATTGCGACGGGCGGTTTAAATTTAAGTACAATTGAGGTTGATAGAGTTCTCAAGGTTTGCGATAGCCATAAATATAAATATAATGGAGAAACGGAAAGTTCAATTAAAGCCCCGGTTTCCACTAGTCGTTTGGATAAAATTATTTCCAGTGCTGATAATGCTGTTGGTGCTGATTTGGCGCCTAAACTTAGCGGGGAATATGATTTAAAAAGGGCCTTGGCTTCTGGGGAAACTAAGAGTATCGCAGCGCCTGAATTTAAACTAGAACTTGAAGCTGGCCATAAAAATTTAACTCCGGTTAAAGCTGATAAAAAATCAGAAGTTATTACTGAGCCTAACCCTGAGCCTAAACTTGAGCCTAAACTTGAGCCTAAACCGGAAATGAAAATTAAGGCTCCGGAAGTTCCGCCCGCTCCAGAATCCTCAATTGTTTCGAAGAAGTTACCTGAGAAGTTAATTGTTCAAAAACCGGAAACTAACAATTTAATAAAAAGATTATTTGCTGATAATTATCCCGCCTCTAAAGGAGCGATTAGAATTGCCAATATTTCAGAAGATGCTAATTTAGCAGCTGAGCCTTTCAAGCAAGCCGTTTCGTTAGCTCCTAAGGTAACAAAAACACCGGTCGCGGCTAAACCAAGTCGCTTAGTTGGTACCGCCTCGGTGCGAACCACGGCCTCTCCAGAAGAAGAAAATGGTCGGAAGCAAATGCATGATGTTAAGCCCATCCCTAAAATCATGGGACCCTTAGAAGAATTGCAATTTTTGGATTTAATTAATTTCCGTCGCCTTGGCAAAACCCCGGATGAAATAACGGCCAAAATTTTAAATAAAATAAAATTATTGGAACATGACGGTTATGAAAAAATGATTATGGGAATTAGCGCTTGGCGCAGGAGTCCGGTTAGTCGTTTATACTTGAAGATGGTTTCTGAAGCGGTTAATGTCAATTTACCGCTTAAAGAGTCGATTATTGCTAGAGAGAATAGAAAGGAAGAGGGTTTAAGTATGGAAGAGATTGAGGCTATTATGATTTTAAATAGTAAGTTAGTTTTTTAAATTTAGTATGCAACAATTTACTGTTCCCCAATTTATTGATGTCGAAAGTAAAATTATCGGGCCGATTACCACTCGTCAATTTATTATTTTTTTAGGAGCGGCGGTCCTTATTGGTCTTTGTTATCGTTTTTTTGATTTTTCCTTATTTATTACTTTTGCGATTATAATTTTCATTGTGGCGGCGATGTTTGCGTTTGTAAAAATAAATGGACGACCTTTTCATTTTTTCATTCTAAATGCTATTCAAACTATTCGTCGTCCAAATTTAAGAATTTGGAATAATAATGCTGTTAGGGAAATCAAGGAAAAACAAATTGATATTACTCCGGTTGAAGCCAAGCCGATACCAAAAGAATATTATAAAACATCACATTTAGCGGAAGTCGCTTTGATAGTTGATACTCAAGGTCGATATAAAGGTGAATAATAATTTTATGGCAAATTTAATGTCTGGAAACAAAATTAGCGCCTCGACTCAGCAATATTTAGATATTGCCGAGATTAAGGACAATACCGTGGTTATGAAAGACGGAACCTTGCGGGCGATTTTGTTAGTGTCCAGTATTAATTTTGCTTTAAAGAGCGAAGACGAACAAAATGCGGTCATTAGTTCTTATGTTAGATTTTTAAATAATCTCAGTTTTTCCATGCAAATTGTTATCCAATCTCGGGAACTGGATATTGATAACTATCTAGAATATTTGAAAGATAGGGAGAAGGAACAAACTAATAAGTTATTAAAACTACAAACCGCTGACTATATTCAATATATTAAAGAACTAACTTCTTTGGGGCGTATTATGAGCAAGCGCTTTTTAGTAACCGTGCCTTACGACCCCTTGACTGATAAGCGCAAAGGATTTTTTAGTTCTTTAAAGGAAGCGCTTAGGCCAGCAACGATTATTAAATTAAAAGAAAAGACATTTGATCGTTATCAAGAGATGCTTGACCGTCGCGTGGATAGTGTTATTGGTGGTTTGGAGTCTATGGGTGTTTCTGTGGCCCGACTTGATACTCAGAGTTTGATAGAGCTTTATTATAAAACTTATAATCCCGAAACTTCCAAGAATCAGCAGTTAACTGATGTTGAGAAATTAAAATTGGGATAACCAGCGTGACTATATGATAAATTTTAATAAACAAGAAAAGGGGGAGAAAATAACCATGCAGACTCCAATCTCTCTTAATCCTAAATCACGGACACCAACAATTGAAGCCGATCCGGTTTTAACCAGAGAAGTGATTGAGGAGGAAAAGGCTTTTCGTCGCGGCGTTTTATCCGTTAAAGATATTATTGCGCCAGCGAGTCTTAAAGTTAATCCTAATAATCTTTATTTAGGAGATAAGTTTTTGCGTACCATTTTTGTTATTAGTTATCCGCGTTATATTTCTATTGGTTGGTTCGCGCCGATTATTAACCTTAATCTTACTTTTGATATTTCCATGTTTTTCTATCCGGTTTCTAGCGCCATTATTTTAAAACAATTGAAAAATAAAGTTGGTTCTTTAGAGGCCCAAATAATTTCTGATGCGGAAAAGGGAGCGGCGCGTGATCCGCTTCGAGAAACCGCTTTACGTGATATTGAATACTTGCGTGATGCGCTTACTCAGGGGACGGAAAAATTTTTTCAATTTGCTTTGTACGTTACTCTTTATGCCGACAATCTTGAAGATTTAGATCGTATTTCTGATCAGGTTGAGGATATTTTTGGTTCGCGTTTAGTTTATTCACGTCGGGTTTATTATCAATCTGAGCAGGGCTTTAATTCTACTTTACCTTTAGGAAACGATGAACTTTATATCGCCTTTAATATGAATTCTTCACCAATTGCCTCGTCTTTTCCTTTTATTTCCAGCGAGTTGACTAGCGATAGGGGCATCCTTTATGGTATTAATCGCCACAACAATAGCTTAATCTTATTTGATAGATTTTCGCTTCAGAATGCTAATTCCGTTGTCTTCGCCACTTCTGGTGCCGGTAAAAGTTATGCCATTAAATTAGAAATTTTACGCTCTTTAATGCTAGGGACTGATGTGATTGTGATTGATCCGGAGTATGAATATAAGCATTTGTCCGAAGCAGTTGGCGGAACTTATATTAATATTTCTTTGGCGAGTGAGAATAAGATTAATCCTTTTGATTTGCCACGCTCTATTGGTGGTGAAGCCCGTCCGAAAGATATTATTAGAAGTGCCGTTATTACCTTAAAAGGTTTGGTGCGTTTAATGCTTGGGAATTTAAGTTATGATGAAGATTCAATTGTTGACCGCGCTCTTTTAGAAACCTACGCGAAAAAAGATATTACGCCTGATTCTGATTTGTCAAAAATAGAACCGCCGGTGATGTCTGATTTAGAGCAAGTTTTAGACGGTATGGAAGGTGGCAATGAATTAGCTTTGCGTTTGCGCAAATATACTCAGGGGACTTTCTCTGGTTTGCTTAATTCTCCAACTAACGTGGAAATGGGCAATCAATTAGTTTGCTTTTCGGTTCGCGACTTGGAAGATGAGTTGCGTCCGATTGCCATCTATACTATTGTTAACTATATTTGGAACGTTGTTCGCAGTGAACTGAAAAAGCGAATTTTAGTTATTGATGAAGCCTGGTGGATGATGCAACATGAAGATTCGGCTAAATTTATTTTTGCGCTTGTTAAACGTTGTCGTAAATATTATTTAGGAGTGACAACTATTACTCAAGATGTTAATGATTTTTTAACTTCTCCTTACGGTCAGGCCATTGTTAATAATTCTTCTTTACAGATTTTATTAAAGCAATCTCCGGCGGCGATTGACTTGGTGCAAAAAACTTTTATTCTGACTGAAGGTGAGCGTTATTTATTGTTAGAATGCGGTATTGGAGAAGGAATTTTCTTTGCCGGCAATAAACACGTGGCGATGAAGGTGGTAGCTTCCTATACTGAGGATCAATTAATTACCTCCGACCCACGTCAGCTTTTGGAACTAGAAGAAGCTAAAAAAGAATTTGAAGAAAGTCAGCAAGCAGGAGCTCAAGCCTAACATTTTTAAAAAATTAATGTTTTTCATCAATAAATTTTAAAAATATGCAAACAAATCGTAAATCTTTGGGGGTATTCATCATTATTTTAGGACTCATCCTATTGGGTCTTATTATTTATTTCAGTTTTTTCTACGGTACTAATCCGCCAGCGGTAGCGCCGATAGATAACGGTGGCAATGCCATTATTAATCAATTGCCAGGCGGTAATAACGATCCGACTACTACGCCGGGCGATAAGCCGCGTAATTATCAACAATATGATTTAAGCCAGGCTGAAACTTATAAGTCGGGAGAAGCTGATTTAATCAAGACCGCGGAAGCGTTTGCTGAAAGACTTGGTTCTTATTCTAATTATTCTAATTTCAGTAATTTTTCTGATTTACAGATTTTTATGACCAGCAGTATGAAGGCTTGGGCTGATGAATATGTGGTCGGCTTAAGAGCGGCGGCTAAAGACGGGGAAGATTATTACGGAATTACCACGACAGCGCTAACTGGTAAATCGGAAGAATTTAATGCCAGTGCCGGTACGGCTAAGATAGTTATTACAACTGCTCGTCGAGAAAGCATTAGCCAAAGTACGGAGAGTAGCGCCTATAATCAGGATATTGAAATTTCTTTAAAGAAAGTTAATGGTGAATGGTTGGTTGATAAAGCTATTTGGCAAGCTAAAAAATAGTTTAGTTTTAGTTTAGATCGAATTTGTAATAATAGAATTATGTCAGCTATCAAATCAATTTTTGTTTGTGCTAATTGCGACGCCCAGTTTCCAAAATGGAACGGGCGTTGTTTGGAATGTGGTTCTTGGGGAACTATTAGCGAACAAATTGTAGATAGTCATCAAGAAAAAGCGGTAGACCTTAAAAAAATCGGGGGCGCTAAAGTTTTAGATTTGCGCACGCTTAAGGCCGGCGCGTTAAAACGTTTGCTAACTGGTTTAGACGAAGTGGATAGGGTTCTTGGCGGCGGTGTAGTTCCGGGATCACTTGTTTTATTAAGCGGCGAACCAGGGATTGGCAAATCAACGTTGGTGGCCCAAATTGCCGGTGGACCAGCCAGTAAACTAGCGGTTATTTATGCGAGCGGGGAAGAATCAGCGGCCCAAGTAAAAAGTCGTTTAGATAGATTAAATTGTAATTTAGAAAAGCTCCGCTTTATTTCCGAGACTAACGTCGAGAAAATTGTAGCGGCGGCCAAAATTGCTAAGCCGGATATTTTAATTGTTGATTCTATTCAAACCGTTTATTCCAGTCAGGTAATTTCAGAAGCGGGCGGCATTAGTCAAATTAGAGCGACGGCGGTTAAATTTTTAGAACTCGCTAAAGAAAATGACATTGCCGTTTTATTAATTGGGCATATTACTAAAGACGGACAAATAGCCGGGCCAAAATCTTTAGAGCATATTGTGGATACTGTTTTATCTTTAGAAGCGGAAACTAGCCATAATTATTCTTTATTACGTTCTACTAAAAATAGATTTGGTTCAGTTAATGAGCTTGGAGTCCTGGAAATGACGGGCTTGGGCTTTAAAGAAGTAAAAAATCCGGGCGCGGTATTTATTGAAACTGGAAATGGTGATATTCCCGGTTCGGTACTCGGTTGCGTGATTGAAGGCACTAGGCCATTTATGATTGATTTACAAGCCTTAGTTTCTAAGACGTCCTTTGGTTATCCGCAGCGTAAGGCGAGCGGTTTTGATTTGAATCGCTTGCAAGTTTTAAGTGCGGTCATTTCTAAACGCACTAAAATAAATCTCCTCGCGCAAGATATAATTTTAAATGTCGCTGGTGGTTTACGCATTGCTGATCCGGCTTTAGATTTAGCGGCCGTGGCGGCTATTATGTCGTCATATTTAAATAAACCTTTCAAGCGCGATACGGTTGTTTTGGGAGAAGTTGGTTTGGGCGGGGAAGTGCGTAATATTTTTCGCTTGGAAGAAAGATTAAAGGAAGCGGAGCGTTTAGGATTTAAAGCGGCGCTTGTTCCAAACACGGATGTTAAGGCCGGAAAATTAAAACTTACTAAAATTAAAAATTTGGATGAGTTAGTGGAGTTTATAAAGTAG
>DASROX010000031.1:0-2384 GCA_035646675.1 Saccharimonadales bacterium (SeqCode) | reverse complement strand
AATTTTAGCCGCTTATCATCAATATTTTGCGACTAATAAAGCAGTGATTAAAACTTTAGAAGCTGCCGGGCCGAAAGGCGACCATCGCGGCGGCGTGGTTTGGCATACGCAAGGATCCGGCAAGTCATTGACCATGGTTTTTTATGCCGGTAAAATTATTCAAGCGCTTAATAATCCGACTATAGTAGTTTTAACCGACCGTAATGATTTGGACGATCAGTTATATGGTGTTTTTGTTGAAGCGGAAGGAATAATTAGACAGACGCCTGTTCAGGCTCAGAATCGGGGAGATTTAAAAAAGCTATTGAGCGTTGTTTCCGGCGGTGTAGTTTTTACGACGATTCAGAAATTCATGCCGGAAGAGAAGGGAGAAAAATATCCAATGCTTTCCGATCGCTCTAATATCGTCGTAATTGCCGACGAAGCCCATCGTAGCCAGTATGATTTTATGGACGGGTTTGCTCGGCATATGCATGATGCTTTGCCCAAAGCCTCGTTTATTGGTTTTACCGGTACGCCGATTGAGCTAAGCGATAAAAATACGCGGGCGGTTTTCGGCGAATACGTTGATATTTATGATATTTCCCGAGCGGTTGAAGATAAGGCGACTGTGCCGATTTATTATGAAGCGCGTCTAGCGAAAATTGAGTTATTAAAAGAAATGACGCCAAAAATTGATGCGGATTTTGAGGAGTTAACCGAGGGCGAAGAGGTGGCGCGTCAAGAAAAATTAAAAAGCAAATGGGCAAAGCTGGAAGCGATGATCGGCTCGGAGAAACGAATTAAATTAATCGCGCAAGATGTGGTTAATCATTTTTTGGAACGCTTAGGTGCGGTTGACGGTAAGGGAATGTATGTAGCGATGAGTCGCCGTATCGCCGTAGAGTTATATGAAGAAATTATTAAATTAAAACCGGAGTGGGCAAGCAATGATATCGGTAGCGGTTTTATAAAAGTTATTATGACCGGTTCGGCGAGCGACCCGGCTAATTTTCAACCCCATATTCATACTAAGGAAGAGAGGGAATATTTAGCTCACCGCATGAAAGATCCAAAAAGTGATTTAAAATTTGTAATCGTCCGTGATATGTGGCTGACCGGTTTTGACGCGCCATCACTTCATACTATGTATATTGATAAACCGATGCAAGGGCACGGTTTAATGCAGGCAATCGCTCGTGTTAATCGGGTTTATAAAGATAAACAAGGTGGATTGATTGTTGATTATTTAGGAATTGCGCCGGCTTTAAAACAAGCTTTATCGTATTATTCGGATAATAAAAAAGAAGCGCCGACAATTCCTCAGGAAAAAGCAATCCAGATTATGCAAGAAAAATATGAAATTATTAAAGCGATGTATTATAATTTTAATTATCTTTCGTATTTTTCCGCTATACCAACCGAAAAGACCCGCTTAATTTCTGGAGCGATGGATTATATTTTGAGTTTGGATAAAGGCAAAGAAAGATATTTGAAAGCAGTAACGGAATTGTCTTACGCCTTTTCTTTAGCTGTGCCAAGTAAAGAAGCAATTGAGATTAGAGATGAATTAGCCCTCTTTCAACTGGTGCGCGCCTTAATTGCTAAATTTGAATCAAATGGAACTGGCGGTGGGCCGACTGAGGATGATTATGATCAGGCGATTAAACAATTAGTGGCTAGTGCGGTTGTGTCGGATAAAGTAATAAATATTTTTAATGCGGCTGGACTTAAAACCCCGAATATTTCTGTTTTGTCTGATGAATTTTTAGAAGAGGTTAAAAATTTAGAACATAAAAATTTAGCCCTCGAATTGTTAAAAAGACTATTAAATGACGAGGTTCGAACGATGGAGAAAAAATTCTTAGTTAAATCACGAGCTTTTTCACAGATGCTCGAAGAAACTATTCGTCGTTATCAAAACCAGACAATTGAGGCGGCTCAGATCATTAATGAATTAGTAGAACTTGCTAAAAAGATTCGAGCAGAAAAAGAACGGGGCGCAGATTTAAAATTAGCCGAAGATGAAGTCGCTTTTTATGATGCCTTATGTGATAATGAGAGCGCCGTTCGTGAATTGGGAGATGCTACTTTAAAAAAGATTGCCCAGGAATTAGTCGTCATGTTACGTAAGAATACTACGATTGACTGGACGATGAAAGAAATGGTCCAAGCGAGATTACGCGTTTTAATAAAGAAACTGTTAAATAAATATAAATATCCGCCAGATAAACAAGAACAGGCTACAAAATTAGTTTTAGAACAAGCCGAGGTTTTGTGTCGTGATTGGAGTGGGGATTTAGAAGATGAATAATAAAGAAAAAATTTAAATATAAATTTATTAAATAATATTTTATGAAAACCTTTCAATACAAAGCTGATTATAAATTTTTTCTGGAAGCCTT
>DASROX010000030.1:0-8484 GCA_035646675.1 Saccharimonadales bacterium (SeqCode) | reverse complement strand
AAATAAGAGTGCCCGCCACTCCTTCCAAGTCCGAAAAACCGTTATCAAAATAAAGAAGAAAATTAAAAAATGAAAGACATGAAAAAAACCGAGCAGTCTTTCAATATCTCCCCAAAAACTTAAATTAAAATCAACGCCGGTGAAACAGGAAACTAAAATGGCTGCGAGATAGGCCAGCAACCCATAAATCATTAAATTAAGCCGCGGACGATACTGCTGGTAGCGCCAAATAAAAACTAACCAGATAGCGGCCAGCGCTTCCATTAAAATATTGAAAGGCAGCTGTTTGGAGCTGATATATGGAAATAATAATCCGGAAAATACAAAGAGGACAAAAAATAATGAGGCTATCAGGCCTCCCTGAAGCACGCGCAAATAAGTTTTCGGAGACATAAAATAAATTTAAATATAAAAGCCAAACTTAAATTTAATTATAGCAGATTTTAGGCTAAATTAAACCACTTGACAAAAATTTGATTACTTGCTATTATGTAAGTAGTTCATTCAAACCATATCATAGGGCAAACAAACAACAGCAGCTAAAATTTGCTGGGGGTAAAAAGATATTAAATCTTTACCCCTAACCCTTAAACATATGTTTAAGAATTTTTTAGCCCTGTTATTAGCCATTCTAGTACTCAGATGGTGTTTGCCTCCGGAGACAGTTAGTCTTGCTAACGAAATTTTGGTCAAAATTTTGACTCTTATTTCTAACTCATTAGCAATGATTAATTTGCCTTCTCAGTAATTTTTAAAAGGTATTCTTCACAGAATACCTTTTTTCCTTGTCAATTGACCTTTTTCCTTGCCTATTGACATTTTTCCTTGCCTATTGACATTTTATAATAAATATGTTATAATGTAGATACAGAAAATAAGTAATTTTTTGTCCTAAGATGCGGGGGTCGCATCGAACAAAGCACTTTAAAAATTTATAATGAACAAAAAAGTTAATTTTTCTTTGGTAGTCATTATCATGATTGCCAATTTCTTATTCGGGGCCGCTATCGTTCAGGCCCAAGTAAAAAATGATGACTGGACATTTAGCGAGGTGTACCAAAAAACCCTTGAATTAAACAAAGACAGATTTGCTGATCTGAATAATATTCAGATTGGAGATACTGTGCTTCTTCCTGCCCTGTCTAGCCCTGGCGTTGTTGCTTGGATTGCTGACAAGCCAACCAACGATGGTCAGCATGACTGTCTCTGGCGTATCGCTGAAAAATATTTGGCTCAAGAAATTGAAACAGTACCAGCTGACACGATTCACGCTGTGATTCCAAAGCCAATTCCGCCAACGGTCGAACAGCCTACAAGCAAAGGATTTCCTTGGCTAATAGTGATGGTAGTCCTGCTTTCATTATTACTTATCGCTGCCGCCGCACTGGGAGCCTATGCTTCTATAAAAAAACGGAGAGACCCGGACAGCTACTTGCCAATGGGAGGAAATCTGGACAACATGAGCCGAGAAAATGCTATCTCAGGATTACGCCGATTCCTTCATGATGGTGAAACATTAGTCTCTTTAAGAAGGGGCCGATTAGTTCGCTACATAGGACAAGCCCACATCGTGGCTAGCATGGAATTTGGTGACAACCAGCATCGTGAAATTTGGTTGATGCCTGGCGAACGAGTGGCCACAATCATTATCAGCGGTCCTAATGGAACCAGAACACAACATCTCCGGAGCGCCTGTTCCAATGGTTTTGGTGGAGAATCATTTATTCTTCCTACCGGTTGGGAAATTCAATACGATGTAGCAGTAGCTGAAGGCACAAACGATGTCGAAATTGTTGCTCCTGCTACTCCCGTTCCTGCTACTCCTCCGGCTTTCGAAGTAGATTATGAAGCAATTGCCCGCTTCATTAAACACGCCAAATATCACGATGTGATAAAGGTGGAAATCGCACCCAATAAAGTTGCGATTGAAGTTCATGACTACGAAAAAAAGGGCAAAAAAAACAAAAAGAATAAAGGCAAAAAATAAAAAATAGCTTTTATTTCTGGTCCCAACTATTTATAAGTTGGGACTTTTTTTATACAAAAAACAGACCTCCTTGTTTAAGGGGGTCTGTTTACATTACAAACTAATATTTTACAAAACTAAAGGGGATTATCTCCGCCATCTTCAATTTCCAATTCACCTTCTGAAGAAGAAGTGCTTGGCTGACAAATCTTTAAAGAATCTCTATAAGTAGTCCACAGAGTTTTATGTTCTGCTTCAAAATCCTTCTTTATCTGAGTAGATGTTTGTTCAAACGCCTTTAGACAAAGATTAAATTCATTTCTCTGTAAAGAAATATTACTTGTTGAGGTTGATGTAGAAGAAATAGAAGCATTAATAGCCGTTGTCTGACAAGTAGTTCTGGCATTAATAGCGCTATTTAATAAAGTGATTTTGTTTAAATTGTTAGCAACTACAGCGGCATCTTTTGTTTCAATAGCAGAAATAACACAAGCAGCGGATCCTGGTTTTACAAATACATTTACTGGGATTTTCTCTTCTATATTCTTAGCTTGTCCCTGGCTAGCCTTCTCTCCATCGTCTTTTTTTAAGCCCCAAAGAGCAGTGCCGACTTTTCTAATTTGTTCATACTGCTGAATTAACCAAGGAGCGGCAATTTTTTCTAACTGTTTAATAACGCCTTGGGATTCAGTTGGCGTACTGCTAGCTATTTTCCGAACACCATAAAGACTGTTTCCCTGTCTAACAACGTTAGTAAAATTCTTAATTTGCTCAGGCGTAAGAATTTTTTCTAAACCAGACATTAACTGTCTAGCTTTAATGTCATTTGATTCTGGTCTAACAGCCGTGGTGCTGGTGAGGGCATTAGTCTCTTGATTATCTTCAGCTAGGATAGGAGACAGGGCCACGAAAGAAAAAGCCATTACGGCTATGAGGGAAAAAATAATTAATTTTTTCATAAAATTTATAATTAAGTTAATAAAATTTTGTTATTATTCTTTTATAGCCCGCGCCACAACGAGTGCGACTTGTTTATCAAAAGGGTCCGGCAAAATTAATTCTTGACTAGGATTGACAACTAGCCCGGCTAAATTTTCGGCCGCGCGCACTAACATCGCATCAGTAATTTGCTTAACTTTATTGTCCAATGCGCCCCGAAAAATTCCCGGAAAAGCTAAAACATTATTTATTTGATTTTTAAAATCACTACGACCGGTCGCCACAATAAAAGCCCCGGCAGTTTCCGCTTCATCCGGCATAATTTCCGGAACTGGATTGGCAAGCGCAAAAATTATTGGTCTTTCGGCCATTGATTTTACCATTTCTTGACTTAAAACTCCTGGAGCACTAACACCAATAAAAATATGGGCATCCTTAATAATTTCGGCTAACCCACCGGTTTTTTTCTGCTTGTTAGTAAATTCTGCTAGCTTAGTTTTAGCCGCGTTTAAGCCTGGACGACCTTGATAAATAGCGCCTTGACTATCAACAACAGTAATATTTATAAACCCATAGTCATAGATGAGCTTAGTAATGGCATCACCGGCTGCTCCCGCACCACTTATAACTAAACGCGCCTCTTCTTTATTCAAGCCGCGTAATTTTATAGAATTTATTAATCCCGCCAAAACAACCGTAGCGGTTCCGTGCTGGTCATCATGCATTACGGGAATATCTAATTCGGCTTTCAATCTGGCTTCAATATTAAAACAACGAGGAGCGGAAATATCTTCTAAATTGATGCCCCCAAAATTAGGCGCAATTAATTTTACAGTTTTGATAATTTCTTCTTCATCTTGAGTAGCTAAACAAATAGGGAAAGCATCAACGCCAGCAAATTCTTTAAACAACGCGCATTTCCCCTCCATGACCGGCAAAGCTGCTTCTGGGCCCAGATTTCCTAAACCTAAAATAGCGCTCCCATCGCTAACAACCGCCACGGTATTACCTTTTAGGGTAAGGGTGTAAGCCAAAGATTTGTCTGCGGCAATTACTCGAGAAATTTCGGCAACTCCGGGGCTATAAGCTAAAGAAAGTTCTAAGCGACTACTTAAAGGCACCTTACTGCGAACTTCTAATTTTCCTTGGTATTTTTTATGAAGCGCAAGGGCTTCTTTGTAGATATCCATTAATATAATTTTAATACATTATCAAACTAACAACAAGTTTTTAAAATTTCCAGGGAATATTTTATCGATATTACTTTCATTAATTTCCAACCAAATAGCCTGGAATTCTTCACCGCCATCTTCAATATCAAAAATTTCTTTTTGATAAAGTGTTTTATCGGCAAATTCCGCGGCATAAATAAAAGCGATTTCATGCCCGGCTTGATTATTATAAATAAAAATATTTTCCACAACTTCCAATAATCTGATGTTCTCTAATTCAGCGTTTAACTCTTCCTTAATTTCCCTTTTCAAAGCCTCTAAGCTAGTCTCTCCAAATTCAATACCGCCACCAAGCAAACGATAAAAATCAATTCCTTTAACATCGTCATGCCCTGGAGAAACCAGAACTTTATTACCCTGTTTTATTAAGGCGACTGACAATCCTCTCATCTTACCTTCATGTAAAGCCATATATTTGATAGTAAAGTTTTTATTTAGAGAAATCTCTTTTAAATTTAGGAGACACGGCACTCCCAAAAAAGGGCTGACCGGTCGGACGGCCGGTCGGACGTCTGTTAGCGGCGGGGCGCCCGCTTCCAGAGGTCGGGTGACTGCGTCTAGCGGCCGCACTAGCTGAAAGCTTAGGACGAAACGGTTTGGCATCTGCACTACGACTAGTAAATTGTTTAGCGCCGCTAGTCTTATGACTAACAAATGGTTTACCAGAAAAAGACCTTCTTCTTACTTGGCTTGAATTATTAGAACCAGCCAGCGCCGACCTTTCTCTAGAGAAGGCGACAAATTCGGTTCGTTTAATGCTTTTATTAATTAATTTTTCAATCGCCATTACTTCTTTACGTTCATCCATAGTGGCAAAGCTAATTGCCTTACCGCTCTTGCCCGCTCTCGCTGTTCGGCCAATACGATGGACGTAATCTTCAGAGTTATCCGGCAAATTATAATTAACCACTAATTCAATATCATTAACATCCAAACCGCGAGCGGCGACATCAGTCGCTACTAAAATTCGTTCTCGTTTTGATTTAAAAGCATCTAAAGCGGCGCGGCGGCGGCTTAAAGATAAATTGGAATGAATTTCCGTAGCTCGTTGTCCTAAAGCTTTGAGCTTCATGGTTAAAGTTTTAACACCGTGTTTGGTTCTCACAAAAACTAAAACCGAACCCGTATAAGTATTAAGAACTTTTACTAAATGCTCAAAACGTTCATCACCTCTGATAATAAATATTTCTTGATCAATTTGATCGACGGTTGTTCCTTGAGGGGCAACTTCAATACTGATTGGTAGTTTCATGTAATTAGCGGCAATTCTAACAATCGCTGCCGGCATAGTCGCCGAAAATAACATTGTCTGACGCTCAACTGGCATTTGATCTAAAATTTCTTTGATTTGGGGCGCGAAGCCCATATCCAACATCATATCCGCCTCATCTAAAACCAGCACATTTACTTGGTTCAACTTAAAAGTATGGCGCTTTAAATGGTCAATTAAACGACCTGGTGTCGCCACCACAATATGCGGTTTCTTGCGCAAATGAAAAAGCTGACGATCTAAAGATTCGCCACCAATTAAAACCGCCGTTCTTAGACCTAAAGGTTGTCCTAGTTTTTTGATACTTTCTTCAACCTGCAAAGCTAACTCGCGAGTCGGGGCAATAACTAAGCCCTGCCCTTTGAGCTTGCCTAATCTTTCTAGCATCGGAATGCCGAAAGCAAAAGTCTTGCCAGTTCCCGTTTGGGCGATACCAATAATATCCTGACCAGAAATAGCGGCCGGAATGGTTTTGGTTTGAATCGGAGTCGGGTTCTCCAAATTAAGTTTTTTGAGAATTTCCAAGATTGAATTACTGATTCCTAAATCAGCAAATGATTGTTCTTCTTTTTCAGAAAAAACAATCGCCTGACGCTTAGCGTCAACGTTTTTTGTCATAAAAAAAATAAGTGACCCGATTATCTTTCAGGCCACTTAAGTATATGACTGATATTCTTGATATTCGAATCTTGATTTAATAATCTAATAATAGCACATATTTTAAATTAAGTCAAGGTATTTATCGGTAATAAATTTGGCTTACATTAGCCACCAAATAGCGAAATTTAAATAAGCCGCAAAACTCACCCAGAGAATATAAGGAATTAATAAGTAGGCCGCCGCCCGGGAAATTTTATAAAATGATAAGATGGTCGCTAAAATAGCCAGCCATAAAAAAATAATTTCTAAAAATGCCAACCCAGGATTATGAAGCCCAAAAAAAATGAAAGACCAGAGAGCGTTTAGGGTCAACTGGCTTAAGAAGATTTTTAAAGCCTCTATTACCTTGGGGTTATCAGTTCCCTGTTTCCAAATTAAAAAAGCAGCAATGCCCATGAGTATAAACAAGCTCGTCCAAACTGGAGCGAAAACCCAATTAGGCGGATTAAGCGCTGGCTTAGATAAGGTCGCATACCAAGTCGGAATAGCAGCCGTAGTAAAAATGGCACCGATACCGCCAGCGGCCTCGGAAACCAGGATGGCAATAATTAATTTGGCAGGATTAGAAATTTTCATCTTAAATTATTTAAATTATTTTTTTCTTTCTGAAAAATATTAACAGCACACCAATAGAAATAATAACCGAAATAATTATGCCCCAATAAGCATCAAGGCTTTGAGCATAAGGCAAACGAACGTTCATTCCATAAAAACTGGTAATCATCGTTGGTAAAGCGAGAATAACCGTCGAAACCGTCAAAACTTTCATTACTCTATTCAAACGGTTAGTAGAGATTACTTCATGCGCCTGACGGATGTTAACAATATTGGTTAAATTACTTTTGGAGCGTTCGATTAACTGTTCATTATTAAGTTGTAAATCTTCAACCAACTCTTTATCGTCTTGATACAATTCTAAAGTTTTACCGGAAAGAATATTGGTTAATACATGACGTAGCGGCAATAAGGCATTAACAAAATCATTAAGAACAACTTCGTAATTAACGAAGTTAACAATATCTTGATCTTTAAAATTCCCCACGTTAAGAGAAAAATAATTAATCCGCTTATTTATTTTATTAAGCAAATCACTGTATAGGCTTTCCGTCTCTGAAAATAAACGTAAAAATAATTTCGTTCTCTGAGTGGTAAAATATTTTTTATGTCCATTAACAATGGAAATAAAAAAATCAGGGTTCCGACGAGAGACAATCATTAAAAAATCTTTACCAATAACAAACATCATCGGGAAAGTAGAAATTTCCCTTAGATTTTCTTTTTGTTCAGGAATCCGCGAAAAAATATAAGCCACTTTTTTCTTAATTTCCATACGGGGCGCTTCGTAAGGATCAAGGGCATCCATTATTAAACCTTCTTCCAGGTTAAATTTTTGGGAAATTAATTTTATTTCTTCATCACTAGGATTACTTACATATATTAAGCTGCCAGCTTGAAAATCAGCTAAAGTTTTAAGCTTATGATCCTTGAAGGTTCGTTGATAATATTTAATCATAATAATTATATAAAGCTCCATTATTGTTTTTTAATTATAACGTAAAATCTTGAAAAAGCCAATAAAAAAACGGCCTTCAAATTAACGAAGACCGCTTACAAATTTTAGTTCCCCAGGAAAACTAATTCAATTTCATTATCTTATTGATAATTGCTACTACTTCCGCTTTATCAGCGGTTGCCGTAATAATAATCGAAATAATTTTGGGATAAATTTTCCTATTTTTTTCTTTACACCTTATTGATTGAATACAATAAGTTCCACCCATAACCTGAATTAAGGCTTCTCTTATCTGGCAAAACTTGCCGCGAGCATGTTTAACATAAGCCCGCTTACGCAACCAACCGATACTGCCATCAGTAAAATGAGAATAGTTATAACTACCGCCCCTTGAATGGTCACATAAATTACCACCTTCAAAAACTTTACAATCGATTTCTTCGACTACTTCTAAAAGTTGAGCGGATAACTGATGCGACCACAATGCAATCAAAATAGGATTACTGGTCTCCTTTAGTAAATGCCAAACACCGCGATTGGCGCTCCCAACAGATGTTGCCCACAAGCCTTTTCCCGGTTTTAAAATAAAACCTTTTTGGCGAGTTCTTTTAAGGTCTCGAATTTCAAAAGCGCTCATATTAGCGCTCAGAGTAATTAAAGCAATTGCTGGTTGGCGATACAACCAAATTCTTTTAGCGAAACAACTTATAAAATTTCCAATACTAAAGATAGTGTTAGGTTTTATTTGTTGATAAATATCGCCGTTTTCTTTACGCAATACAAAAGCTTGGCCTTCATAATTGCCATGTAAAAATATTCTGCTCATTTTATAATATTTTTTAGTTTTAATTTTTAAAGTCCTGTGGGCTAAAAATTATCATAAAAATATATTATTGTCAATATT
>DASROX010000029.1:0-6631 GCA_035646675.1 Saccharimonadales bacterium (SeqCode) | reverse complement strand
TTTTAAAATAGGCGATTTAAAAATTATTGGTTTAGTCGAAAATTCGGCGCGTGAAGTTGGCCGTCAAGTTCGTCAATATTTTATTTTAATCTATTTTAAGTTAACTAAGATTAGTTGGAAGGTTTGGCTAAAAATTTTTATTATTCTGGCGCTTTTAATTTTTTCTATTTTTAAAGAGATTGGGTTTTTAGATTTTTTAGTTCTTTTCTACGGTCTAATTTCTTTTTTGTTTATTATCAATAGTCGCTATTCAGCCGTGGCAGCTTTAATATTTCTAGCTGCTTGCCCCTTTTTGTTAATCTTCAAGAAAGATGTTTTAGCAGAAAGTTCAGCTATTTACGCTTATTATTTTCTCGTTATTACCGTTTTAACTCAAATTAGAGAACTTAAAAAAGATAAAAATGAGCCTGGTTGTGGATAACTCTTCACAGATCATTTGTCTAAAAGTTAGCAAAGTAGTATAATTATCACAAAGGTCGAATAAAAATATTATAAAGATTTATATAAATGATAATAAAAACTACGTAATTTTGTTATTATTTATATTTTAAGAAAAAAAATGAAAAAAATAAAAAGTTTTTTATTTTCGGAGAAAAAATTATCAGGAGCAATTTTTGGTATTATGGCCATAGTTGCTTTTGCTTTTGTTTTCGGTCCGAATTTGTATGCGCAATTTTACCTTTCCGATGGTGGAACCGGTTACGGTTACGGTTATGGTTATGGCTCTGGTTATGGCGCTGACGATGGTTCATATCGTACTGGCGGTGATAATTTAGATCAAGATAGCTATGGCTACGGCTATGCTGCTGATACGTATACCTGGAATGAAGGAGCTTATACAGCTTGTGTGGGCAGTGTTAAGACTCGGACTGTAACTTGTCGAAATAGCAATAACGTCGTAGCTGACGATGCTAGCTGTACTGGTAGCGGTACTAAGCCGGAGGAATCTACAGCTTGTAACCCTGGTGACAATAATAATAACAGCGGTGGTGGAGGCGGTGGTTCTTACACGGTTCCATGTACCAGTGTTGTTTACGGAAATTTTGCCGATTCTTGTTTCTCAGGTTATCAGTATCGTGGTATAATTTCCAGTAACCCAGCTAGTTGTGCTTTAACAGTCGCTCAACAAGACGCGGCTAAGAAAGTTTGCGGAACGGTTACGGTAATTAACGATAATGGAGATGGTCTCGAATTGGTTATTGTCCCAAGTGACAATACTATTAGTGTCGTTGCTCAAGCCAAGGCAGCCTTTACTAAAGTCAACTGGGCTTTAGTAAATCGTCTATCGGGCCGCATTTTATTGCAGGTTCAGAGCCATGGTGAAGCTTGGTACGTTAATCCAACCGATCTGCTTAAGTATTATATGGGTCGTCCAGCTGATGCTTTCGCCATGATGCGTAAGTTCGGTCTCGGTGTTAGCGAAACGGATTACAATAGTTTTGTTAAGAACGGCGTTCCGGCTCGTTTGTCCGGTCGCATCCTGTTAAGAGTTCAGGCTCACGGTGAAGCTTATTACATAAGTCCAACCGATGGCATGATGTCTTATATGGGTCGTCCAGCTGATGCTTTCGCTTTAATGCGTAAGTTCGGTCTGGGTATCACTAATGCTGATCTTAACCAGATTGGTGTTGGCGAACTTAAGTAATTGTAGTTTACTTATATAGAAAAAGACCTACCAAATGGTAGGTCTTTTTTGTTATTTGAAATAGGGAAGTATTGTTTAGGAAATAATTACCTTAACGCCCGGACTCATAGAAGCGGCAATGCTGATATTCTTTAAGAAAGTTCCTTTAGCGGAACTGGGTTTCACTTTTATAACCGTTTCAATCAAAGTTTGGTAGTTGTCAGCCAGCTTAGAGCTCTCAAAACTGATTTTACCAATTACGGCGTGTAAGTTGCCGGTATCATCATTCTTGAAGCTAATTTTGCCCTTTTTGAGCTCCTCAACGGTCTTCACGGGGTTCATAGTAACCGTATCATTCTTAGGAGAAGGCATTAAGCCTCTGGTTCCTAAGATTTTAGCGATTACGGCTAAATTCTTCATCATTGCTGGTTCGGCGATTGCGACCTCAAAATCGGTTTTTTCAGTCTTTTTGATTTCAGCGACTAATTCTTCACCGCCGACAAAATCAGCGCCAGCGGCCTTAACGGCTTTTTCATTCTCCGGGGAGACGAAAGCAGCAATCTTAACCGTTTTACCGGTCCCATGAGGCAGACTTATCGCGCCCCGAACTTGTTGGTCACCTTTTTTAGTATTGATGCCTAAGCGGAAATGAACTTCCACGGAGGCGTCAAATTTAGTTTTGTTTAATTTTTTAACGATTTCTAAAGCCTCAACAATGGTATAAGCTTGGTTTTTGTCGTAAATTTTGGAGTAATCTTTCGGTTTAGCGACAGCTTTGATAACCGGAGTCTTTTTCTTTGAGGTCTTTTTAACTTTTTCTTCAGTTTCTGTTTCTTTTTTCATTTTGTTATTTCGTGGTTAAACGTTCAGCGACTGTTTTAGAAACAGAGCTCAACTCCCACAATTAATTTATTATTTTTTAATTTCCACGCCCATTTGTCTGGCGGTACCAGCAATAATGTTTTTAGCGGCCTCAATGTCGCGCGCATTAAGGTCGGGCATTTTAACAAGCGCAATTTCTGCTAATTGCTTTTCGGTAATGGAGCCAATTTTTTCGGTTAAGGGTTTGCCTGAACCCTTTTTAATGCCAGCCGCCTTTTTAATAAGTTCGCTGGCTGGGGAAGTCTTCAAAATGAAGTCAAAACTTCTATCTTCGTAAACGGTAATTTCTACTGGAACAAGATCACCCATTTTCTCCTTAGTCTTATCATTGAATTGTTTGCAGAATTCCGCAATATTTAAGCCATGTTGACCTAACGCGGGACCGACTGGAGGCGCTGGATTAGCTTGACCGCCGGTGATTTGCAATTTTATCTTGGTCTTTATCTTTTTTGCCATATTAATTGATTGTTTCTGACGTAGAAGCGTCGCCAGGGTTTATTATAATTCTTATTAAGCTTTTTTAATCTGTAAGAAATCCAGTTCTACCGGGGTTTCGCGGCCAAAGAGGGAAACGGAAACTTTAACTTTTCCCTTAGCTTCGTCAACGGCGGTAACTTTACCTTCCATATTTTTAAATGGTCCTTCGTTAATTTTAACGGGGGAGCCAATAACCACGTCAATTTGAAATTTAGGATCTTCCACGCCCATTCTTTTTTGCAGGGATTTAACTTCTGCTTCGCTGATTGGGGTCGGAATAGTTCCGGTGCCAATAAAACCAGTGACATTTGGAGTATTTCGAACGATATACCAAGATTCATCAGTGACGACCATTTCTACTAAAATATAGCCCGGGAAGATTTTCTCTTCCACAACTTTACGTTTACCATTTTTGATTTTAATTTTTTTCTCGGTCGGAATCAAAATGTTGAAGATTTTGTCTTCCATATCCAAGGAATCAACCCTTTGTTTTAGGTTCTGGGCAACGTTTTCTTCATAACCGGAATAAGTGTGAATAACGTACCAGCGCCGGCCTTGGTTTAAAAGTTGTTTGGCCATAAATTTTTGCTTTAAGAACTATTTATTTTTTTAAACGATGAGTTGTAGACCTAAACTGAAAATAAAGTCGAGCGCGCCCAAAAAGGCGGCCACGGCTAAGCTTATTCCCAAAACCAGAATGGTGTAGTTGTAGGTTTCTTTCTTGGTCGGCCAAGTCACTTTTTTCATCTCGGAGATTGACTCCTTGATATAATTGATTAATTTGTTCATATAAGGAAAAAATAGGTAATTAAAAATAGCCTTTTGGCCACTTTTTTATCTACTAAAATGATACAAAATAGTGACGCACTTGTCAAGGCTTGGGGCAGGCAGGGTTTATTGCCTTTTGCCTTTAAACCAGATACAATAGAAATATAAGCGGAATCCCGAACTGGGCTTCTCTTTTCACGTTTAATATTTTCATATGGTTAGCCCAAATTTAATTAGACGCCAAGAGGTTGATGAGCCTATAGAAATTAATAGTAATACCAAGAAGCTTTTTCAGGTTATCTATAGCGAACAACATATTAAGGAAGAATCGGATAAAGATACTCCGGTTATTAGAGTTTCACAATTAATTTCTCGCCTCGCTTTTGTTTATGAAAAAGTTAGAAATGCGGTGGATTATGACGAGGATCATCTCTTACGCAAAAATGCGATTGCCAGAATTTTACGCCGTCAGGTTTTTATTGAAGGCGTTTTAAAAGAAGCTGATAGCGAAGGCTTGTCTAATCACTTATTAGTTGAGCTGATTAGGGGCGGGTATTTGCCTAATAATAAAATTCCGGAAACAAAAATTCAAGAAGTGGCGTTAATGTTGGAGAAATATATTCGTTTAAAGAATCAAATTTATTTAAAAGTTACTCCGGCCTTAAATATGCATTCCGGAGTTACTGAGGCTAAAGATTTTTTGAATGAAAAAAATAGTATTGTTCGCTGGATTCTTAATATCGCCGCCTGTGAAATTGAAGAAATCTTAGCGCCTAATAAAATCAAGCAAGTGATTGTTGGCAACATGTTTGATATTTTAGCTGGTGATATAACTTTACCGAAGACGCTGCCTTATGAGAATGATTTAGAAATTCAAATTTATTTAAGCATTGGACGCAAGTTTTTAAAGCTGGATAAGGAAATGCTTAGTTTTGTGTTATTTAAATATTATAATGATTCCTGGTTAGAAATTGGCCAACACGGCAAGCTAAGTACTGAAGATGAGGAGAAGATTCAGAAAATCGCTGGTAATATTAAAGAACTTGGCAATAAGATTGAGGCTCAGCTGGCTCATCCGCTTGCCAAACAATTAGATAAAATTGTCAGACGTTATTCCTTGTATTTTAATGTCCTCTTAGAAACGGTGGAAAATGACCCGACCAAAGTTTATGGCGAAATTCAAAAAGGCGAGAAGAGTTTTCTTAATTTAGTTAGAAAAACCTGCGAGAAAAAATACAGTAAAGCTAAATCGCGTTTATGGCGAGCGGCTATGCGCAGTATTATTTACATTTTTTTAACTAAGTCTGTTTTTGTCTTCTTAATTGAAATACCGGCGATTCATTGGTTTAACGAACCTCTTAATCCGCTTTCACTCGCCATCAACGTTGCTTTTCCGGCTATTCTCTTGTTTTTCATTGTCTTAATGACTCAGCGTCCTCAGCGTAGTAATACCGAGATGATAGTGGATGGTATTAAAGAAATTTCTTTTTTAGGAAAAGAAAAGAAACAACCGTTAATTTTACGTCTCCAGCCTAAAAGAGGTTTTCTAGCCAGCGCGATTTTTAATCTTATTTACTCGGCCTCCTTTTTGTTCTCAATTTATATTATTGTTAAAGGCCTGACTTTTATTGGTTTTAATTGGGTTAGTATTATTATTTTCTTATTCTTTTTGGCCTTTGTCAGCTTCTTCAGTATTATTGTCGCGCGCGGCATTAAGGATTTGATGATTATTGAGCGTCAAGAAAACTTAGGGACTTTTGTGATTGATTTGTTTTACATGCCGATTATTTTGGTGGGCCGCTGGTTATCAAACAATATGTCCCGCGTTAATATTTTTATCTTTATTTTTGATTTTATTATTGAAGCCCCTTTCAAGATTTTAGTAGAAGTGGCTGAAGATTGGACAAAGTATGTCCGTGAACGTCGTGATAACATGGAATAATTATGGGAATACTGAGAGTTGTCGGCACGCCGATTGGTAATTTGGAAGATATTAGTTTACGCGCTTTAAGAATTTTTAAAGAGTCTGATTTTATTTTATGCGAAGATACGCGCGTTACCAGAAAACTTTTAGATAATTATGGAATTAAGACGCCCACGATTTCTTATCATCAACACTCCGGCGAATTTAAAACTGATAAAATTTTAGCGCTTTTAGAAGAGGGAAAAAATTTAGCCTTAGTGACTGATGCTGGCACGCCGGGAATTTCCGATCCAGGAGGGAAGTTGGTGTCTCTGGTTAGGGAGAAATTGGACGAAAGCGTTAAGATAGAAAGTGTTCCCGGACCAAGTGCGCTCGCCACGGCTGTTTCTATTGCCGGTGTTGGGTTTGAGCGCTTTTTGTTTTTAGGTTTTTTGCCGCATAAGAAGGGCCGGCAAACCATGCTTAAAGAAATTAGCGCCAGCGCTTATCCGGTAATTGTTTATGAATCTAAACATCGCATTGTTAAATTATTAGAGGAGCTAGAAACTTTTAATGCCAATAAGAAACCTTATCAGGTTACCGTTTGTCGTGAACTTACCAAAATGTTTGAGAGTGTTTATAAGGGCAGGGCTGCGGAAATTCTAGCGACGCTAGTTAAAGACCCTAATAATTTAAAAGGCGAATTTGTCGTTATTATTAGAAAATAAAGTATAAAATTACTATGTCAAATAAAAATTTTTATATTACCACCACCTTGCCGTATATTAATTCTGAGCCCCATATCGGTTTTGCGGCGGAAATAATTAAGGCAGACGTGATTGCGCGCTATGAGCGTCAAGCGGGAGCTCAAGTATTTTTTAATACCGGCACCGATGAACATGGTTTAAAAATATTTTTAAAGGCCAAGGCGCTGAATATGCCGATACAGGAGTATTGTGATTTGTATGCGGCTAAGT
>DASROX010000028.1:0-19834 GCA_035646675.1 Saccharimonadales bacterium (SeqCode) | reverse complement strand
GTTATTATGAAAGAGCTATTGTGGCTTACAATAATATTTTCAATCGTTTTGGAATAGGAGAAAAAACTTATCTTACTTATGCTTCGGGCGGCAGCTTTTCTAAATATTCTCATGAGTTTCAAACTTTGACTTCTGCCGGTGAGGATATTATCTATGTCTGCGATGATTGTCGAATGGCGATTAACAAAGAAATAATTGCCGATCAGAATACTTGTCCTAAATGTGGTAAAGCAAATTTAAGAGAAGATAAAGCGGTTGAAGTCGGAAACATCTTTAAACTCGGAACCAAATATTCAGAACCTTTTGATTTAAAATATCAGGATAAAAACGGCGAGAAGAAATTGGTGATTATGGGTTGTTACGGGCTTGGTTTAAGTAGAGCGTTAGGAACTATTGTGGAAATTTGTCACGATGAAAAGGGAATAATCTGGCCGGAAGCGGTAGCGCCTTTCAAGATTCATCTTTTATCTTTAGGAAAAAACGATCAGGCTGATAAAATTTATGAAGATTTAAAAAAAGCGGGCGTAGAAGTTTTGTATGATGATCGTGATGTATCGGCTGGCGAAAAATTTGCTGACGCTGATTTAATTGGTTGCCCTTATAGATTAGTATTAAGTAAAAAGTCTTTGGAAAATGGGGGCTTGGAATTAAAAAGAAGAAATGAAAAGGATGCGAGTATTATTGCTTTAACGGAAATTCTAAATAAAATTATTTAAACTATGTTTAATAAATTGCTAGGAAAATTCAGCCACGATTTAGGAATTGACTTGGGTACCAGAAATACCTTGGTTTATCTTAGCGATAAAGGACTGGTTATTAACGAGCCGAGTGTGGTAGCCATCAATAAGCGAACTAATGAAATTTTAGAGGTTGGCGAAGCTGCCAAAAAAATGGTGGGGAAGACCCCGGGTCATATTGAGGCCATTAAACCTTTGGTTGACGGAGTAATATCTGATTTTGAAGTGACGGAAAAAATGCTTAAATATTTTATTAGTAAAGTTCATAATGATAATTTTGCGCTTGTTTCTCGTCCCCGGGTAGTAATCGGTATCCCGCTTGATTTAACGGAAGTAGAAAAGAAGGCAGTGGAAGATGCGGCAAAATCAGCCGGCGCGCGTAAAGTTTATTTAATCGAAGAAGCCATGGCCTCGGCGATTGGCGCTCGTTTGCCAGTTACTGATGCCACCGCGACAATGATAGTAGATATCGGTGGTGGCACAACTGAGATCGCGGTAATTTCTTTAGGCGGGGTTGTTACTTGGAAATCTTTAAAGGCAGCCGGGAACGAATTTGATAATAATATTATTGAGTATATTAGAGAGGAATTTAATATTTTAATTGGCGAGCAATTAGCCGAAAGCATTAAAATTGGTATTGGCTCAGCCGTGCCCCTTGATGAACCGAAAGAAATGGAAGTCCGCGGCCGTGATTTATTAACCGGCCTACCAAAAGCGATTATGATAAATGATAAGCAAATCAGAGATGCTATTAGCCGTACCATTAGTAAAATAATTGAAAATGTAAAAACAATTTTAGAGACTACTCCTCCAGAATTAGTTTCTGATATTTACGAGCGCGGTCTTTATTTATCCGGTGGTGGTGCTTTACTTTGCGGATTAGATAAAGCAATTTCTGCCGCTTCTAAAATTCCGGTTAAAATAGTTGATGATCCTTTAACTTGCGTGGCGCGGGGAACGGGCTTGCTCTTAAGTAATAAAGAGCTCTTAGAAAAAGTAATTTTACCAACCAGTTCCGATTAACTTTTATATCTTAAAATTATTGGTTTTTTTATGATTAGGATTAAAAAAAACAATCCCTTGTTAATTTTTACGGTAGTTCTCGGACTACTGGTTTTTTTACATAGTCTCGGTATTATCCGTCCGTTAGAAAATGCCTTATTATTTTTAGTTAAGCCAGTTAGTAGTCGACTTTATACTTGGGGGGCTGGAATAAATTCTTCTTATGCTGAAAATCGAGAGAAGGCAGAGTTACTTTCAGAAATTAATCACTTGCAACAAGAGACGAACACTTTAGTTATTCAAGATTCTCATTGGCGGGAAGTTGAAGTCGAAAATCAAAAATTGCGCAATCAATTAAATTTTATTTCTGGTAATAAATTTAAAGTGGTGCTGGCTAATATTATTGCCAAGGAAGAGTCTTTTTCGGTTACGGAAGATAATCGCGACTTAATCATTGATAAGGGGGAAAAAGATGGCTTGCACCCTGATTATGGCGTGCTTAGCCCCGACGGTGCCATTATCGGTAAGATTATTGAAGTGAGTGACGTTAGTTCACGAATTTGTTTAATAACTAGTCCTGGTTGCCAATTAGCGGCTAGCTTGCAGAATGAAGATAAAACCAAAGGAATAACTAACGGTAATTTAGGCCTCACAATTAATATGAATTATATTCCGCAATTAGAAAAAATTGCGCTTGGTGATACGGTAATCACTTCGGGATTGGGCGGTAATATTCCGCGCGGTTTGGTGATTGGCAAAGTTTCGGAAATTAAAAGCGAAAGTAATGAAGTTTGGCAAGCCGCTACGATTGAGCCGCTAGTTAATCTTAACGATTTAACAGTTGTTTCTATTGTTATTCCTTAAAGAATCGCCTATGTTTAAAAAAATTGGACAAGTATTAATTTTCGTCGCCATTTGTTTAGTGGCGGCCAATTTACAATTTGCCTTTATTTCGTCACTTCCGGGCGCCTTTAATCAAATAAATATTGGTTTAATACTTCTGATATTTATTCTTTTCTTTTTTGGGGCGAAAGCCAGCCTGTTATTTATTTTTTCATTTGGATTTTTAATGGATATTTTTTCTTTCCAATTTTTTGGTTTTTATTTTATTTGTTTAGCGACAGCTGCTTTGGTGTCTTATTTGATTTTAGAAAATTGGTTAACTAATAAATCCTTATATTCTTTTTGGGTCTTATTTTTAGTGGCCACTTTAGCTTATAATCTATCAGCGGTTATTTTAGCTTTTTTAACTGTTAATTTTCAGGGAATGCCGGGGCTATTTATGCTTTCTTTCTGGCGCAATGTTTTTTATCAATCGGCCTGGAATATTTTAGCGGCCGCTTTATTTTTTAATATTTCTGTTGTTTTAGCAAAAAGATTCCAGCCTTTTTTCCTGGAAAAGAAAGGAACATTGTGATATTATAAAAGTAATATGCAAAAAATATGATTTACGACTTTATTACCATCGGTGGAGCCACTAGAGATATTAGTTTTTTTACCGACCAAGGAATTTTAATTAATAATTCGCGTGATATTTTACGTCAACAGCTTTTAGCTTTTGAGTATGGCGCTAAAATTAGAATTGATACTTTCAATTATACTTATGGCGGGGGAGCCGCTAATGCTGCCGTTAATTTATCTCATTTTGGTTTTAAAACCGCTTGTTTGGTGGCTATTGGTAGTGACGATAATGGTCAGGCAATAATTAAAAATTTGAAAGATCGCCAGGTTGGCGTTTCTTTAGTTAAAAAAATATCAGCTGTAAATAGTGGTTTTTCTTTTATTATAATTTCTAAAACCGGAGAAAGAATAATATTTACCGAGCGTGGCGCTAATAATCTTTTAAAACTTACAACTAAGGATGAGGCAATGCTTAAAAATACTAAAAATATTTACATCTCTTCTTTATCCGGAAATTGGAAAATAATTTTACAAAAAGTTTTTGCGTTAGCCTACAAACAAGGAACAAGAATCACTTGGAATCCGAGTGAGGCGCAATATTCTGTTGGCTTAAAAAAATTGGCGCTATTTTTGAAAAATACTTTTATTTTTTCGGTTAATAAAGATGAGGCGATTGAACTCGCTTTAGCACATTCTAAAATTAGCGGTCAGAAATTGGATCAAACTTTTTTAAACGATGAAAAGAATTTGTTAAAAATAATTAAAAGTTATGGTCCCAAGATTGTGTTAATTACTTCTGGTGCTGCTGGGGCATATGTTTATGACGGTTTCAAATTTTATTATCAACCGATATATAAAGAAAAGAAGCGAGTTGATACGACTGGAGTTGGTGATATTTTTAATTCTACTTTTGCCGCCGGCGTAGAGTTATTTAAAGGTGATATTAAAAAAGCGCTTCATCTCAGCGCGCGCAATACCGCTTCTAAAATTGAACATTTGGGAGCCCAAAACGGACTATTAAAGATCAAGCTATAAATATAAATTTTATGATAAATGATGTAATAATTAAAGAAATAGCCAAGAATTGCGATGAGCGCGGTTTTTTGGCTGAACTTTTTCGTGCCGATGAACTTGATTTTAAACCGGCCATGTCTTATGCTAGCTTTACTAATCCGGGAGTAATTCGTGGACCCCATGAACACGTGGCGCAAAGCGATTGTTTCGTTTTCTTAGGTCCGGGAAGTTTTAGTCTTCATCTTTGGGACCGCAGGGAAGCTTCCAGCACTAATGGCGAAAAAGTAGAAATTGAAGTCGGTGTTAATAATCCCACCTTAGTGATTGTGCCGCCGGGAGTAGTCCATGGCTATAAATGTATTTCGGATGTTCCCGCGCTTAGTCTTAATTTTCCCGATAAACTTTATCGCGGTGAAGGTAAGCAGGAAGAAGTTGATGAAATCAGATGGGAGAAAGATTCTGAGAGTCCTTATAAAATTAGTTAACCAAAAAATATATGTGTATTTTTTGTAAAATTGTCGCCGGAGAATTGCCAGCGTATAAGGTTTATGAAGATGATAAAGTTTTAGCTTTTTTGAATATTAAGCCGACTAGTATTGGCCATACTTTAGTTGTCGCGAAAGCGCATTATGCTAACTTGGAGGAAATATCGGAAGCTGATTTAACGGCGCTTATTTTAGCGACTAAGAAGGTCGGCTACTTGCTTAAAAATAAATTAGGCGTTTTAGGTTATAATATGTCATCCAATAACGACCCTGTTGCCGGGCAAGAAATTCCTCACATTCATTTTCATCTTATTCCGCGCCATGAAGATGATGGTTTGACTCCTTGGCCGAAGATTGAATGTAGTCCTGGAGATATGGAAGAAATAACTAAGAAATTGACCTCCTAAATATGAAATTACTTGTTACTGGTGGCGCCGGTTTTATCGGTTCCAACTTTATCCATTATTGGTTAAATAAATATCCTCAAGATAAAATTATAAATCTTGATCTTTTAACTTATGCCGGCAATTTGGATAATTTGGCCGACTTGGCAGATAACCCTAATTATGAATTTATTAAGGGCGATATTTGTGACCGCGCCTTAGTGGCCAAGGCCGTTCAAGGAGTGGATTTAATTGTTCATTTTGCGGCCGAGAGTCATGTTGATCGTTCAATTAGTGATAGCTCGGATTTTGTCAGAACTAATGTTGAAGGTACGCGCGTTCTACTCGATGCCGCTAAAAATAACGGTGGCATTAGATTTCATCATGTTTCCACCGATGAAGTTTTCGGCGCCCTTAAAATTGGTGATAAAAAATTTAACGAAACTACGCCTTACGACCCGCGTTCTCCCTACAGCGCTTCCAAGGCGGCTAGCGATCATTTAGTCAGGGCTTATTTTCATACTCATAAATTGCCGATTACCATTTCTAATTGTTCTAATAATTATGGGCCTTATCAGTATCCGGAAAAATTGATTCCTTTATTTGTTACCAATTTAATGGAAGGGAAAAAAGTTCCGGTTTACGGCAATGGTCTTAATATTCGCGATTGGATTCATGTTGATGATCATAATTACGGTGTAGATTTAATTATTAAACAGGGGAGACTGGGTGAAACTTATTGTCTCGGTGGAAATAGCGAAAAAAATAATTTAGAGATTACTAAGGCGGTTTTAGATTTGATGGGGAAGGGCGAAGAAATGATTGAGTATGTCAGCGATCGTTTGGGGCATGATTTGAGATATGCGATTGATTTTTCTAAGGCAGAACGGGAATTAGGTTTCACACCCCAGCACTCGTTTGCCAGCGGTTTGCAAGAAACCGTAAATTGGTATAAGAATAACCAAGCGTGGTGGAAAAAATTAAAAAATAAATAATAAAATAAGTATGTCACACAAAAAAATCTTTATTATTGAAGACGATGCCAATATCTTATATGGCCTAGAGGCGCAATTTTCTAATTCCGGCTTAGAAGTTGAGGTTAGCGAGGCCGAAGAGGAGACCGAAGAACTGATGGATAATTTAAGGGAATTTCAGCCAGATTTTATTGTGTTGGATTTAATTTTGCCTAAAATTGACGGATTTGACATCATTAAGCGTCTAAAAGCGGACGATGAACTTAATGACAAGCAAATATTTATTTTTACAGATTTAAGCGATGCCGACAGTCGTCAGCGTAGTTTAGAGATGGGGGCAGATTATGTTTTCTTTAAAGATGATTTTGATACTTTTCAGTTTGCGGAAAAAGTGTTAAAAATAGTTGATAATCAAGAAAAAAGTGGAGATAACGATGATGACGACGAGCAAATGATTGACTAGTAAATATTATTAAATTGACTTAAAGCGCTTTAGCGGTTAGAATAGGGGTTGTATACATTATGTTTATCAAACAAATTGGGATTGATTTAGGCACAACCTATACGCTTGTTTATTTACCTCGACGGGGAATTGTAGTGAACGAGCCGAGCGTTGTGGCCGTATCAGTCGCTGATAAAAAAATATTAGCCGTTGGTAATGAGGCTAAAGATATGTTGGGGCGTACTCCTGATACTATTATGGCGGTTAAACCCTTAAAAGACGGGGTCATTGCTGATTATCGGGCGACCGAGGCGATGATTAGATATTTTATTAATAAGACTTTGGGCGGTTTGCGCTTATTTCGGCCGGAGGTGATGGTGGCTGTTCCGGCGGGAATTTCCTCCACTGAGAGACGAGCGGTTATTGAAGCAACGATTGCGGCGGGAGCTAAGGCAGCCTATATTATTAAGGAACCAGTGGCCGCGGCGATTGGTGCCGATATTCCGATTGGCTCTGCGACCGGTCATATGGTTATTGATATTGGTGGTGGGACTGCAGAAATGGCGGTTATCTCTTTGGGTGGCGTGGTGGCTTCAACTTCAGTCAGGGTTGGTGGCAATAAATTTGACGCCGCGATTTTAGAATATGTTAGAAAAAAATACAATTTAGCGATTGGTGAAAGAACGGCGGAAGAAATTAAGATAAATATTGGCTCCGCTTTATATATGGAAGACAAACTTCACATGGAAGTTAGGGGCCGTGATATTGTGACTGGCTTACCGCGTAGCATCACTGTTTCTAGTGATGATGTCACGGAAGCGATTCAACATGAGCTTGAGGCGATTATTTCTGCTTCCAAAAAAGTTTTACAAAAAACTCCGCCCGAGTTATCGGCGGATATTATGGACAAGGGCATTGTTTTAACTGGCGGCAGTTCCTTATTAAGAAATATGGATCAGCTCATTGCGCGGACGACTGGTGTGCCGGCTTATGTAGCTGATGACGCCATGCTCTGCGTTGCCAAAGGAACGGGAATTGCCTTGGATAATTTAGATTCATATAAGCGCAGTATTTTAGCAACTAAATAAACGGCTAACCTAATTGGTTAGCTGTTATTTTTTATGACAATTGGAATAGATGCCTCTAGAGCTAATTTAAAAAGAAAAACCGGCACCGAATGGTATTCTTTTTACTTAATTAAAAGTTTGGCAAAAATTGATAAGGAAAATAAATATCTTCTTTATTTAAATGATTTACCATCTTTGGAATTACAGGAAATTATTAAGGATAATCCTAATTTTTCGGTTAAATTTTTAAAGTGGCCGTTTCTTTCTTTTTGGACCTTGGGTCGTTTAACTCTGGAAATGATTTTTAACAAGCCGGATATTTTGTTTATTCCGGCGCATACCATGCCTCTGGTTTATCCTAAAAGAACAATCAATACCATTCATGATATTGCTTTTGCTCGTGATCGCAATCTTTACCGCTCACTGGGAGTTAAGACTGATCGCGCCTTATCCAAAAAGATTGTAGAATTTTTGGTGCGTGTATTTACTTTAGGAAAATATCATTCTGAATCTTTAGATTATTTACATTGGTCAACGGAGTTCGCTTTGCGTCGCGCCAAAAAAATAATTACGGTTTCTAATTTTACCAAGCAAGATATTCTAAGCTTTTATCCGCGCGCTCAGGCGGATAAAGTTGCGGTGGTTCATAACGGTTATAATGACGATTTATATAAAATGGGTCGCGATCAAATACGGATAAAGTCAAAATTAGAAAAATATAGTTTAGAACAACCATACTTTTTATACGTTGGCCGTTTAGAAAAGAAAAAAAATACTCCCGCTTTAATTGAAGCCTTATCAATTTTGCGAGAAACTCATCCGGAAATAAAAGAAAAAATGGTTCTTATCGGAGACGCTAGTTTTGGTTATGACGAAGTTAAGTATGTGATTGAAGAATTTAATTTAAATTCTGATGTTTTAATGCCCGGCTGGGTAGCCGAGGAGGACATGCCTGGCATTTTTAACGGTGCCAGCGCGTTTATTTTTCCTTCTAAGCACGAGGGCTTTGGTATTCCAATTCTGCAAGCTATGGCTTGTGGTTTGCCAGTTGCTTGTTCTAATATCCCCGTGTTTAAAGAAGTGGCTGGTGATGCGGTTTTGTACTTTAATCATGAAGATAAAAAGGCAATTGCTGAGGCGATGGCCAGAATAATTAATGACCAGCAGCTACATCAGGAATTAGTCGAAAAAGGTTTAGCAAGAGTTAAGGATTTTAGTTGGCAAAGATGTGCGGTGGAAACTCTAAAGGAAATTTTAAGCACTTAAATAGACCCTATTTGTGATTTGTAAAAATAGTTGTTTGTGGTATTATATAGATGTTATATGAATAAAATAATAACATCTTTTTTTATATTTTTAAGCATGCTAGCCGTGCCGGTTTATGCTAGTATTACGCCTAATGATTCATTTTTTGGCAATCAATGGTATCTTTCTAAAATTAAGGCTGATAGCGCTTGGGATAAAGTTTCCGAAAGTCCGGATACGGTTATTGCGGTCATTGATTCCGGTGTTCAAATAAGCCATCCAGATTTACGTGATAATATTTGGACAAATGAAAGAGAAATACCTGGAGATGGTCTTGATAATGATAAAAATGGTTTTATCGACGATGTTAATGGTTGGGATTTTTCTGTTAATATTCCTGATCCGTCGCCTAAATTTAATGACGGTTGGACTGAGGCTGGTGTCTCTCATGGTACTATGGTAGCGGGGATTATCGCCGCTCGCGGGAATAATGGGCAAGGAGTTGCCGGGGTAACTTGGCGGGCAAAAATTATGGCGCTTAAGGCTCTAAACGATAAAGGGGAAGGTCGGGTAAGCGATGTTATTAGAGCACTCGACTACGCAATTAATAACGATGCCGATATTATTAATCTTAGTTTTGTTAGTTTTAATTATAGTGCTGGTTTGCAAGAAGCAATTATGCGAGCCCATAATGCTGGGATTATGATTGTCGCCGCGGCGGGTAATGAACAAGCGGCTGGAGAAGGGTATAATATTGATAAAACTAAAATTTACCCTGCTTGTTATGATGGTAGTTTGGTCGGTGAAAATATGGTGATTGGGGTAGCCGCGACGGATGCGCTGGACCAAAAAACTAAATTTTCCAGTTATGGTTTTAGTTGTGTAGATATTTCTGCTCCCGGAATCAGTTTTTTTAACACTGTAACCGGTGACAGTCGCGCCGGAGCTGTTACTTATTATGATGGTTATTGGTCAGGAACTTCTATGGCTGCCCCTCTGGTCTCAGCTACCCTGGCTTTAATTCAACAAGCTAATCCCGAATTAAGCCGTCGCGAGACAGTTAATATTTTATTTGCCTCTACTGATAATATTAGCCGGTTAAATCCTGATTATTTAGGACAATTAGGGAATGGTCGTTTAAATGTTAATCGCGCTGTGGAAATGGCCAAAGAAAAACTATATAATCATCTCGGTCGTTTGCTTATTATTCCGGATTCCCAAAAGAATAAACTTAAAGTCGTGGCGGCTAATGGCGATTTAGCTTATTATCTTCCTGATGAAATTATTAAGGCTGGAACCCCGTTTACTACTGGGGATATTAATGGTAACGGGATTGATGAAATAGTTGTTGGAGCAGCGGTTGGAGAAGAACCAAAAATTAAAATTTTAAGTAGTCAAGGAAAATTGTTGGGAGAATTTTTAGCGGCGGATAAAAATTTTCGTGGTGGTTTAAATGTTGCCTTGATTAATTTTGACAATAGCGGTGCTAAAAAAATAATTGTAGCGCCGGCTTCTGGCGGTAGTCCGCAAATTAAAATTTTTGATTATCAAGGAAATCTAAAAGAACAATTTTTAGCGGCGCCTAGTAATTGGCGGGGCGGGTTTAATGTGGCCGCTGGCGACATAGACGGCAAGGGATTGTCAGAAATTGTAGTTGGTTTTGGGGCTGGTAGCGAACCTCAAGTTAGAATATTTAGGGCGGACGGGAAATTAATTGGCGTTTTTCTGGCTTATGAAAAAAGTTTTCGCGGTGGTGTTAATGTCGCGGTGGCTAATTTAGATGGCCGTAAAGATCATAATAAAGCGGAAATAATAGTAGCACCAGGACCAGGAAGAGAACCGCAAATTAAAATATATAATAATCGCGCTCAATTGAGCAATAAATTTTTAGCTTATGGAAAAAATTGGCAAGGGGGAGTTAATCTAGCGGCCGGAGATATTAATAGTGACGGAATATCCGAAATAATTCTTGGTGCTTATAGTGGGGCAACGCCTCATATTCGAGTGTTTAGCAGTAGCGGAATAATTTTAGAATCCTTCTATGCTTACGACCAGGGCTTTAACGGTGGCGTTAATGCTGGTATAATAAGAATAAATAATTAATTACATATGCCTAAAAAAATAATTTTTGATAAAAAGAATGTTTTAGTAGCTGGGGGAGCCGGTTTTATTGGTTCTCATCTTTGCGATGAGCTTATTAAGACTTGCAAAGTTATTTGTGTAGATAATTTTATTTCCGGCAGTGAGCGCAATATTGATCACTTATTGGCCAATCCTAATTTTGTCTTTATTAATCATGATTTATCTCAGCCCTTTGATTTGGCACTGATACCAGAATTAAAGAAATTTAAAGTTGAATTTCAAGGAGTGCAGGAAATTTATAATCTCGCTTGTCCGATGTCACCACGTAAATTTTTAGATAATCGCTTAGCAACTATTGATGCTAATTCTTCAGCGGTTAAAAATTTATTAGATTTGGCGGTCACTTACAATGCTAAGTTTTTGCACTTTTCTTCTTCGGTCGTCTATGGCCCTCGTCGTTCTGATGATCCTGAATTTAAGGCGCGGGAGTCTGACCCGGGAGTGGTTGATCAGCTTTCCACACGCGCCTCTTATGATGAGGGTAAGCGCTTTTCTGAGACCATCGTGGCCACTTATCGGGAAATTTATAAGATTGATGCTAAAATTATCAGAGTCTTTAGAGTTTACGGTCCGAGGATGGAATCAAATGATGGTCAAATGATTCCCGACTTTATCAATAATGCCCTAGAAGATAAAGATTTGGTTATTAATGGTGATGAGAATTTTTCTTCTTCTTTTTGCTATATTGAAGACATTTTGGATGCCACCTTTAAAGTTATGGCCTCTGATCTCATGGGACCGATTAATATTGGTTCGGATATCAATTGTAAATTAGTTGATTTAGCGCAAATAATAATTAACGAAACTGGTTCTAAATCTAAGATTGTTCATGCGGAAACTATGATTTTTTTAACCGAACTTATTTTGCCGGATATTCATCTAGCGCGCAATGAACTCGGTTGGATGCCGGTGGTTACTTTGGATAACGGTTTGCGTAAAACAATTTTTGACGTTAAAGCTCAGAAAAAACTTCAAGGCTTCGGATCTTATTAAAATAATAATTTTAAACTGATACAAAAAAATCTGGCTTAGGGCCAGATTTTTGTTTTTAAGTTTTTAGCTTTTTAAATAAATCAGCTGCATCTTTCGGATTAAAGAGTCGGTCGCGCTTACCTAACGTTTCTGGAATGCCACCGAGATTAGAGGCAATAACCGGTATTCCTGCTTGGCGTGCTTCTAAAATTATTACGGGATAATTTTCATAACATAACGAGGGCATAATTAGAACGTCTGCTTCTTTAATTTTTTCTTTAAGAGTTAAATTATCAAGGCGACCTAAAAATTTAATACGCTTATTAGTTTCAGCTAATTTTTGTACCTGGTTTAATAAACTGCCGTTACCAGCGATAGTTAAAGTCATCTCCGGGTCTGCTAAACGCTTGAAGGCGTCAAGCAAAAAAAGAATTCCTTTATGGCTTTCTATTTGGCCGGCAAATAATAGGTTTTTAAAAGACTGAGGCTGGTAATTTGTAGTCGCTTCTTCTGGAAGTTTTATATTTAAAATATTTTCTAATTTAGTTATTTTAGTTTTAGAATTTTTAAAAAATCCTCGCTGGCGATGCTCCTCTAATAACCAATGTGAAGGAGAAATAATTAATTCCGGTGAACCAATAAAGAATCTTGTTGTTGCTTGATAGATTTTAGCGGCCAAACTATTAACCAATTTTTCTTGCTCAAAGATGATTAATCCGGAAGGGTGGAGTAGTTGAATGTCGTGTAAGAAATGCTGATGTTTTATTTTTAATTCCTTAATCGCTTGAGCGGTTTTAAAATCCAGCCCCATTAAATTATGAGAAATTACTAAATCCGGCTTCTCAGCCGCTAACAGTTTTTTTATTTGCTGATATTTTTTACTAGAGATGAGTTCACCAATATGCCAGAGTAAACGCCATCCTAATAATTTTTTTTTAAGATTATAAAAATCCGATTGAATATAAAAAGTTGGGCAGTCATTATTTTTGCCTAAATCGGGATTTGGGGGGCGCGTGCTTATTAAAAAAACTTCGTGGCCGTCCGCTTGATAAGATTTTATCATCGCTGCCGTCACATTTTCCGCACCGCCGCGATTGTAGGGCTTATAAAGATTGTTTAGCAAACAAATTTTCATATTTTTGTTTCATTGCTTCTTGATCGTATTTTCTTAGGGCTAAGCGTCTGGCCGCCTTGGCCATTTCTTGGCGCTGGGTTTCATTTTTAAGAATAAATTCCAGTTTTCGATTTAAATCTTCAATGCTATTGGGAATAACTAACAGACCTTCGCGTTTATTTTCAAAAACACTTCTGACGCCTGGGAGATCGGAAGCAATAACGGGAACGCCACAGGCGAGAGCTTCTATCAATACTAAACCAAAAGCTTCATTATTATTAATAGAAGGAAGAATTAGCAGATCGGAATTTTGGAGGGCTTTTATTAGTTCTGAGTCGCTCAGTTTTCCCGTGAACTCTACTCGTTTACTGAGGTTTAAGCGGGCGGCTAAAGTTTCATATTCGCTTCGCAAGTCGCCGTCACCGACAATTTTTAAGTTCCATTTTCGTTGGTCAAGGCTGGGTAGGGAATTAAGGAGAATGTTGACGCCTTTAAAATAATGAGCTTTATCTAAACCGCCGATAAAGATTAAATCTAAACGGTCTTTTTTTATAAATAAGTCGTTGATATGCCTGACTATATTTTTTACTTTCGCTATCAGATTATTGGCGCTTGGTTGGCCGACGGGGTTAGGCTGAAATTTTTCCAGATTTATTCCAAAAGGGATTTCTTGAAATTTTTCCGGGTGCACCTCGTAGAATTTTTTTATTTGGCTATGTTTAACATAATCTAAGCTAGCGCTGACAATAATTTCCGCTTGCTTGAAAAGGGAATTCCGAATTAGTTGGCTGGGAATGCTTAGCATCTTAGCGACCAGAGATTGGTTTTTAACATCCATGTGATAATGAATTATCAGTTTTGGTTTTTTAAAGAAGATTTTAAATAACCAAACTATCTCCGCGGTACCAAAAAAAGGATAATGTAAATAAATATAATCAAATTTTCTCAGTTTCCATAAAAGTTGGGGCAGGAAAGCACCGTGGCCGCGTCGTAAAACCGGCCTCAAAGTATCAGGCGTAAAATTGGTAATTTCGTGCTTAACGCCTAACAGCTCATGGAAACGATAAGCACTGTTACCGATGCCGCCGGCATATGGCGGATAGGCGCAAACTATTTGAGCAATTTTCATAAATTATTTATGTTGGTCTTCGGATTTGCTATCCAGATTACTATTTTCTAAAAGTGCAATTTTTCTGACGATGCTGGTTAAATTAGAATCCATTTTGGCTAGCGTTAAGCGAAGTTTGAACACCATGTAGAAGAGAATAATTATAGCCAAATAGAGCAAAAAGTTAATTCCGGAAGAAAATCCTAAGGAGCCGACCAAACGGTCTATTTGTTTAATCAAGACAATCGCCACCACGCCCAATAGCCAAAATGACAACCAAAAAATGAATTCATTTTGGCCGATTTTCTTTTTTCTTTTTTGTTCGCTGAGACGCCAAATAAAGACAGCGATGAGAGCGAGGGCAATTAGTTGTTGCAACATATGTTTAAAGCAGATTTATTAGTTATTGACACTATTTATAATTAATGATAAATTATTATGATTTGCCCAGCTTTGCCAAATTGTTGGTAAATTTAGGCGTTCATTCATCGTACGTTTACAAATATATAAATTAAATTATTATCATCATGAAACACAAGTCAAATTTGTTGATGGAGCTCGGGATGAGCGCCATCTTCCTCGTAATTTTTTGTATCATCAGATTTCTGCTGATGACTCAGTTGAAAAATGTTGGTGTTGATCACGACGCTATTGCCGTCATCTTGGTGGCCCTTGTCATTGTGCTCGCTACCCTTATCTACCTGGCTTCATCATTAAGGAGGGTTTTTTCCTTTTCTGCCAACATGTTAATTTTATCAATTGCTGGTTATTTCCTATGGGATTTAAGCACAATTCAAAACTATTTATTGCTTTTTTGTTTAGTCGCTTTTGCACTATTAACTACTGTTAGTGCAGTTACGGCTTTACGCCTCTTTCGAAATAACGATTCTGCTGTAGGGATAACTCCGGAAATGATGGAGTTGCATGACTTTATGAGCAGATGCTTACCAATTAAAGTTGTAATTTTGGGTTTAGGCGTATTGCTCATTGAAATAATTTTAGTGCCTCTTGTGGCCGGCTAAACCGCCCTCAGGGTATTAAGAAAGGGTCTCTTTTCCAAGAGGCCTTTTTTATTTGATAATTTTCTTAATAGCCAAATCTTTTATTATTCTCACGCCCCCGGAAAATTTTTGGCCGAATTCATGATAGATAACAGTAATCGGCACTTCGACAGTTTTTATTTTATTTTTAAATAATTGCTGTAAAATTTCGCTGCAATGAGCCATGCGATCATTTTTGATGCTGATTTTCTGGATTGCGGCTCGGCTCAAAACTCTAAAACCGCTTTGGGGGTCACTAAGACGGATATTAAAAAATATACGATTAATGAGGCGAGCCAGCGGCATTATTAGGTTTTTTTTTAAGGCTGGTAAGTCTGATTTTTTGGATAAAAAGCGAGAGCCTAAGACGGCTTCGGCTTGGCCGGATTCAATTGGGGCGATTAATTCAGGAATTTCTTCGGCCTGAAATTGATTATCGGCATCAAAATGAATAATAATATCAGCGCCATTTTTAAGAGCATATTCATTGCCGGTCTGAAGAGCAGCACCTTGACCGCGGTTAATTGAATGTTTTAAGACCGTGGCTCCGGCTTGGCGCGCGCTTAGGGCCAGTTCATCGGTGGAACCATCGTCAATCACAACAATTTCATCTACAAAAGGTCCAACGCGTTTAATCACTTCGTTAATATTTTTAGCTTCATTATAGGCGGGGATAATACAGATTTTTTTCATTTTTTTAAACTAATCCGTCTTTTTTCTTTTGTTTTTTATCAAGCGCGAGTGGTTGATAGCCGTTATTTATGGCTAACTGAAAAAAATCTTCCCAAAATTTAGCGGTTGCTAAATTTTTCTTATTTTTAAGAATAAAGGCGGAAGTTTCGGGGTGGGGAAGAAATATTTCAAAAACACCGATTCGTTTTCTGTTAACTCTGGTTTTCGGTCTTTTTAAGGTGACTAGTTCCTGACCGGTTATCATTTTAAGATTATCTAAGATTAAATTCAAGGGCAAGCCACTGGCTAAAATTTTATAAAGAGCCTGAAGAGCATTGATTGATTTAATTGTTATAATTACCAAGCGTCCGGTGGAGGCGGCCAAAATAGCTTGCTTGATAGTTTCGGTGTCATTATCTTCGGTATCTAAAGCTAAAATATCGGAGTCGTGCTTAAGAACTCTTTCCCAATTTTCAGGATTATTTTCTAAAAAATTTATGCCCTGAGGTCTAAATTCGGAGTGTCCTAAAAAATAAATATTTTTATTTTCCTGGTTGAGACTATCAATAATTGCTTGAAGGGTTGAACTCCGCCCCTGTCTTTCAGGGGAACTAATAACTATTAGTCCAGAACGCGAAGCGCTAATTTTTTTTACAGTCTCTAAGTCATCCTTTTGAAATCCTGATTGCTTTAGACTTAAAGGATTTTTATCTTCATGCAGAATACTGATAATTATCTTTTCACCAAATTTATCCGGAACAATGCTAAGGTGAAAATTAAAATCATTATTTTTATCGCGGAGCTTGCAATATTTGCCAGATGCTAATTCTCCAGGGGCGATTTTTAAGAGCGCGCGTAAATTATCAGCTAAATTGATTTCTAATTTTTTGGGCAGATTAAATATGGCCTCTTCGCCGTCAGGCAGATGACAACGACAGGAATGGCCATTGGCTGACCTGGAAATCATAATTCTTTCCGCTTTTTCTTGTTTAGCAAAATTAAACAAGTAACTTATGGTTTTGTTTATCATAATGCTATTATGTTAGCATATTTTATATTATTTTAAAAATATGTTAAGCTAGTAATTGAGATATCATTATCTTGTTTTTTTCTATGAATTATTCTAATTTTTACGCTCGTTTTTATACTTTTTTACAACGTTTAGGGGTGGCCTTTAAGCGTATTTTCAAATTTCAATACACCAAAATTTATTTGGGTATCATTGTTTTTATGCAATTGCTAGTTTGGCTGCAAACAATAGCAATTTATCGCCGTTTAACTGGTGATTTTATAATTTTACACTATAATATTGATTTTGGCGTTGATCTTATCGGCAGCCCTAAACGCATCTTTTATTATCCATTATTTGGTTTAGGGGTGGCGATTATTAATATCTCTTTAGCCGCTATTTTGGCTAGACATAAAGAGCCAAGACTGGTTATCCACTTTATGCTGGGAGCGGCGGTGGCTTTTGCTATTTTTTTAAGTCTGGCTCTTTTAGCGGTTAACTTTATAAATTTTAAGTAATAATTCCGATTATGGAGTATCAAATTATTAGAATTCTTTTCTTTTCGGCTCTTTCTTTTGTTTTTGCTGTTTTAGCGACGCCACTACTAACTCATTTTTTATATAAATATAAGTTAGGAAAGAAAATAAGAAATAGTGGTTTAACACCAATTTTTAGTGAACTCCATGCCCATAAGGCCGGTACGCCGACTATGGGTGGAATTTTGATTTGGGGAACTACTCTAATCTTAATCGGTTTTTTCTATTTTTTATCGGAATTATTTCCCGGGGGCGTTTTTCAACAATTTAATTTTTTATCGCGCGCGGAAACGCTTTTACCTTTAGGAGCGCTAGTCGCGACGGCTATTATTGGCTTGGTTGATGATTGGCTGGATGTTAGAAATAAAGGTGTTTTTGGTGGCGGAGGCTTAAAATTGCGTCATCGTTTAATGATTTATACGTTGATTGCCTTGATTGGTGCTTTATGGTTCTATTTTAAACTTGACTGGACAGTTATGCATTTGCCATTTTTGGGCAATTTTGAGATTGGCGCTTGGTATATTCCAATTTTTATTTTTATTATTGTGGCTACTTCTTTTTCAGTTAATGAAACTGACGGCCTGGATGGCTTGGCGGGCGGGACGTTGTTAATCGCTTTCGCTTCTTATGGCGTGATTGCGTTTGTGATGGGACGTTATGATTTAGCTACATTTTGTGCGGTTATTATCGGCGCTTTGTTAGCTTTTTTGTGGTTTAATATTCCCCCGGCCAGATTTTATATGGGGGATACGGGAGCAATGAGTCTTGGAGTTACGCTGGCAATTATTGCCATGTTAACGAATAATGCTTTGCTCTTAGTTTTTATTGGTTTAATTTTTTTGTTGGAATCGCTATCGGTAATTATTCAAATGCTTTCCAAGCGCCTACGGCATAAAAAAGTTTTTATTTCTTCACCAATTCATCATCATTTTCAAGCTATCGGCTGGTCAGAGTCTAAGGTAGTAATGAGATTCTGGGTAATTGCCGGCATTGGCGCCGTTATTGGGCTTATTATCTTTCTTTTAGATAAGCAGATATGAGATTTACAGCCATAAAAAAGAAATTTTTGGCATTAAAGTCCGGAGAACATGAGCCGGATAAAAGTTTAATAGTAGCGGTTATAGTTCTGATTGTTTCAGGTTTAATTCTTTTATTTAGCGCTTCTTCGGTAGTTTCTTATGCGCGTTATGGAAATACTTATTATTATTTTCTCAATCAACTATCTGCTTTGGCCGTAGGTTTCGTTGCTTTTTTTATCGTTTCTAAAATTGATTATCGAGTTTGGCGGAAGTATGCTTTTTTATTCTTAATTTTTTCAATTGTTCTTTTAACTTTAGTATTTATCCCCGGTATTAGATCGGAATACGGAACAGCTCGCAGTTGGATTAATATTTTGGGTCACTCTTTTCAGCCGGCAGAGCTGGTGAAGTTATCATTTTTAATTTACTTGGCTACTTGGTTGGAAGCTAAAAAAGGAGATTTGGGTAGTTTTGCCAATGGGATTGTGCCATTTCTATTTATTTTAGGCATTATCAGCGTGCTCATGATTTTGCAACCGGATTTAGGGACCCTGTTTATAATCGCTTTTACCTCCATGTTAGTATTTTTTGTTGGTGGCGGTAAAGTAAAACATATTTTTTTGGTGGTGGTCTTAGCGGGCTTATTGCTTTTTTTGACGCTAAGTATGAAGTCGTCCTATCAGAGTGATCGCTTTAAATGCTTAAAGGATCCTAGTTATAGCGCTCAAGATAAATGTTATCAAATTAATCAGTCTTTGATTGCGGTTGGTTCTGGCGGTTGGTTTGGTCGCGGTTTAGGGCAGAGTCGTCAGAAATTTATGTATTTGCCGGAAGTTTGGGGTGATTCTGTTTTTTCTATCGCCGCGGAAGAAATTGGTTTTATTTTTAGCTCCTTATTACTGCTTTTATTTTTATTTATTTTTTATCGCGGTTTGATTATTGCATCTGGTGCGCCTGACTTATATGGTCGTACACTAGCTACGGGCATTGTGGTTTGGCTGGCGGTTCAGACTTTCTTAAATATTGGCGGCATGATAAATTTAATTCCCATAACTGGCGTGCCTTTACCTTTTATTTCTGCTGGTGGCTCGGCCATCCTATCCGCTCTGATTGCTATGGGAATTTTAGTTAATATCAGCAAACAAACTAGAGGTAAACAAACTAGAGGTCGTCAGCGTTCTTAATTTTAAATATGAAGATTCAAGGTCAAAAAACTATTATTTTAAGTGGTGGCGGTTCCGGTGGCCCGGTGACGCCTCTTTTGGCGATTGCTAAAGAATTATTAGAGACTGCCGACTTTAAATTAGTTTTTGTGGGCACTAAGACCGGTCCCGAGAAATCTCTGATTGACTCTTTAGATGTTTCTGTTGACCAGAAATTAAAATTTATATCTTTGCCGGCTGGGAAATTACGTCGTTATTTTTCTTGGTTTAATTTTTCTGACTTATTAAAAATATTGGCTGCTTTTATAA
>DASROX010000027.1:0-14433 GCA_035646675.1 Saccharimonadales bacterium (SeqCode) | reverse complement strand
GTTGTAGGTGCTACTTTAAGTGAATAATACTTTCGTATTATAACTTAAACAGTCTTCCCAATTTCCTTTAATTAATTGGCCTCCTTTAGCAGGTTAGCTAAAAACAATAAGAGCCTCCATTCCGGGAGGCTCTTTTGTTATGACGCGACAACATAACTTCTTCAATCAGAGTTTTTGTGGTACTATTTAACCATAATACAAAAATAAACAATAAAGTTATGTATTACTACGTCAATCAAAACGCCCAAGAAAATGGTGACCATGAAGTTCATCAAGCTGGTTGCCCCCATATGCCGGATGAAGAAAATCGTTTCTATTTAGGTAATTTTGATAATTGCCGTGAGGCGGTGGCGGAAGCTAAAAATATTTATCCCCGCGCTGATGGTTGTTTCTTCTGCGCCAATCCCTGCCATACCCGTTAAATTATTTTAAAATTATTAATTGACAACTCACTTATTAAGTTGTAAATTACAAATTGTCTTCTTTAACAATTTAACTCTAAAAATAGTAATCATGAGTCAAGAAAAACACGAACCCGCTAGCGGTTCAAAAATCATCTGGACCCTTTTGTTTGCCGGATTAATCTTCTGGGTAATCAAAATTTTGCCCGAGGGCAAACAGTTCCAATCCTTCTTGTATTTGGTGAGCGGTACTTATTTTTTAATTATCTTTACCAAATTATTCTTTAGGTATCGAGAATATGCCAAGGCTGGCGCCTATCTACTTTTTTATGTTGGCGTTGTTCTGGCTTTTCTCTTTGTCCTTTGGTTGGGGAATATGGCCCTAACCGCACTTAATCCGCTTTTTTCCGCTCTTGGAATTGACTTTAAAATTGGCCATTTATTTCCTGGTGTTTATAATTTTATTTTCTCTTTACCAGGTTTAATTTGTGGGGCAATTTTAATTGTCGCTGGTGCTCTTTGGGAACACAGCGATTCGCGATTAAATGCCTTTAAAATGGCTTTTTATCCCGGTAAATGAACCACGTTCTTTGGCATTAGACTCCCGCTAATTTAGGGAGTCTTTTTTTACTCTTGCGCTTCGGTTTAGTTTCGGGTATAATATAGTTAGTGATTAGAGTCAAGCTTTATCTGAATAAATATGAATAATCAAATATTTGAAGAAATAAAAAAAATAAATAAGTTTGGCTCAGAATACTGGTCGGCGAGAGACCTGTATAAAGTTTTAGATTATTCTGAATACAGACATTTTTTAACTGCTATTGAGAAGGCAAAGGAATCTTGTAAAAATAGTGGTCAAGTTATCCACAACCATTTCGAGCATGTCCTCGATATGGTCGAAATAGGTTCTGGCGCGCAAAGAGAAGTGGATACAATCAATCTTTCTCGTTACGCTTGCTATTTAGTAATTCAAAACTCTGACCCGACAAAAGAAATTGTCGCCTTAGGACAAACCTATTTTGCTATTCAAACGCGTCGACAGGAATTAAGTGATAATTTAATTGAAGACCAAAAAAGATTAGTTTTACGTGGAGAAACCAAAAAACACAATGCTTCTTTAGCTGAAGCCGCAGCTGATTCTGGTGTAAAAAATTACGGAAAATTTCAAAATTATGGTTATAAAGGTCTTTATGGCGGGCTAGATGCTTCTGATATTCATAAAGTTAAGAAATTAAAAAAAACTCAAAAAATATTAGATCATATGGGAAGCGAAGAATTAGCCGCTAATTTATTTCGCGCTACTCAGACAGACGCTAAATTAAGAAGAGAAAATATTCAAGGAGAAATGCGGGCCAATCTGACTCATTATGAAGTGGGGCAAAAAGTCCGAAAGACCATTGAAGAGCTTGGGGGAGAAATGCCTGAAAATTTGCCACCAGTTGGTAATATAAAGAAAATTCAAAATAAAATAAAAAAATTAAAAAGTAATTAACAAAACATATGACAACGCTCACAAAAAAGCAGGCCGAAATCCGCAACTTTATTGAAGAATATAGTGAGGAGCACGGTTATGCGCCGTCCTTGACCGAAATCAAGGACAAATTTGGTATTTCCACCATCTCCACAATTCACGAGCACATCGCGAATTTAATTGAGAAAGGAGTAATTAAAAAAGTGAAGGGCGTGGCCCGCAGTTTGGAGCTCGTTAAGCTGAGCGCCAAGCAAGAGTTTATGTCCGTTCCTCTAGTGGGCGTGATAGCCGCTGGAAAGCCCATAGAAGCGATTGAAGTCCCGGATGAGGCTATTGAGATTGCTAAAGATAAACGCTTTCAGGACGGCGATTTATACGCCTTGCGCGTGAGAGGAAATTCTATGATTGGGGACGGAATTTTTGATGGCGATTTTGCGATTATTAAGAAGCAGTCCTGGGCTGATAACGGCGACACGGCCGTGGCGATTATTGATGATAATGAGGCGACTTTAAAAAAATATTATAAAGAGAAGGGAAGAATTAGATTACAACCAGCTAATCCAACCTTTGAACCTATCTTCCGTAAGAATGTGGAGATAAGAGGAATTGTGATTAAGATAATTAGAGATTTTCAGCGAACCGGCTCAACTATTTAATAAAATTATTTCAAAAAAAGACCCATTTCGATGGGTCTTTTTATTTTTTAGGGCTAAATGAAATTTAACGAATAGGATTTTTTAAACAATAGTCACGTAAATCTTTAGTTACAACTTTAGCACAATCAAATAAATCAAGAGGACTACCTTCAAATTCTTTTAGACACATAGTTTTCAAAAAGGCCTCTTGAATACTGTTGCAAAATGAAATATTATCAGGCATGTCGACATTTAAAGGACCTTGTCCGTCCGGATTAAAGCCATTTGTAAATTCATAGCCGTCTGGATAGCTATCACCATCCGTGTCTTTGTTATTCGGGTCGGTACCATTAACAATTTCTTGAAGGAAATCGAAACCATCGTTATCAGCATCGGAATGTAAATCAATATTTTTTAATTCCGATAAGCAGTTAGCGCGCTTGATTAATTCCGATATTTGATTACAGGTTTCTGCTTTATTTTCCGCTTTAGCTTGTTTATAGTAGACACTGGAAAGACAAACGGTTTTTAATTCACTGTCATTAAGAGTTTGACAAGTGCTGATCGTTCCGGTAGCAGCCAAGTTTTCCACACAACTTACTTTAAACATTAAATCATTAATTTTTTCACAATCGCTTATTTTTTGTGAGTCTAAGGCGGCGTTTAAGAGAATTTCAGAACCGCAAGTACTTCTAACGTCGGAATTAACAATAGTTTTACATAATTCTAAGTCATTGTTAGTTTGCGCCTTAACGAAAGCTGCTTGGTCATTATCTAGCCGCGCTTGCGCTTGTTGAATTTCAGCCGGGGTAACTTGGCGCAGGTTATCAATACTCGGATTAGCTGGTAAACTTTCTAGTGATTTCTGATAAATTAAAAACCCAGCGAGTCCAAGCGCCAGAAAAAGCATAGCGAAGAGAGCGTACAAAATTTTTTTGTTCATATTAAGGATGAAGTTTAGCTGGACAATAATTTAATTTCATATTGGAAAATTCCAAATAACCATTATTATCGAAGGTGACTTTTGGATTAATCGTGCCACAAGTTAAGCCGTTAATTAAGGCGCCGTTAGTAAGGCTGGTGATGGAAGTAAGCTGGTTATCTATAATTTGCGAGTTGGCGATTACTACGTCTTTAGGTTTGGTAAGAATACGGCCTAAAACTTTCTGAACCATAGTGTCAATATCTGAGCCAGCAAAAGCATAAGTATTATTATCACAATTAATCCCATTATTACTAGACCAGTTACACATAGTCTGTTTGGGCTCTAAGGTATTACTAGTATTATAATAAATAGTATAAAGAGAAATTCCTTTACTTTTAATAATAGCCGCTTGCTTATCAACATCCGGAGTTAAATCACAATCTAAAATAGAGCGATGAGAGCATCTCAAATACTGGTTACTGGGGCAAGAAAAATTAGGAAAGGCTTGAGTGCAGCTTTGATATGTGCATTCATTTTGAGTTGTAATCGCCTGAGCCTGTTCAACTTTTAATAATTTGGCAAAAAAGAGTTTAAGTTTTTGAAAGGGGTTATAACTGGAATGAGGTACAGTATAGCAATCGTTAACAGTACATCCTCTTTGAATTTGACCGTCAGGGCAAGAAGCCTCCTGATCGCAAAAAGGATAATCGCCGCCACAATAACATGTTCTTTTGTCGCAGGTTGTACAGCTGGAAATATATTCATCATTAGCACAAGTAGGCCAAGGGTCACAATCAGGATAAGTACCACAAGAGCAAGAAGGCGGCGCCGGCGTATAGCAACGAGGGTTATAAGTCTCATAACCATCAATTCCCGGAATACCATCACTCATTAAAATAACAATTTTTTCTATGTTTGGGTCAGTGATTCCGGCTAAAGATGTTTCGGCCGCGTTTAAAGCTGAAAGCGTGTCAGTTTGGTAGTAAGTGCTATAGCTGTTAATTATGGTTTTTAAACTATTTAAATTACCAGTAGCGACTAAATCAGTTAGGGGCTGATTATTTCTAACCCCGGTGTTATAGGAGATTAAGCCGACTTTAATAAAATATTGAGCCGGCCAAGCATAAGCAATATTATAAACGCTGTCTAAAAATCCGGTTTCAGCTTTAGTTAAGGCATCTCTTAGACGAGAAACCGCTGTTTGCGAGACGTCATCAATTTCAATATTAGCTTCCATGCTGCTGGATAAGTCGCTGACTAAAATTATTGCTTGATTATGTGATTCGCCGATAAATTTTACATCAACTGAACTAGTCCCAATCTCAGAACAATCACTTAAAAAGAGACCGGTATTTAGGCTATCGCCGGAGTTAGTAATTGTAATGGTTTGCGGAATCTCTTTATAAATAGTAGAGTCGGGAACATTAACGGAGCAATATTTAAGAACCCTCAGACTAAAAGAATAGATTGAGGAACATTCTTCTGGGCTAGAATTGGCGCAGTAGGCATCGGAAATCTTAACCTCAATATTAAAAATCTGATCTTGTAATTCTTGATAATTTAATTTTTCTAAGCCCGTAATAACACCGGTGGTCGGGTCAATAGCTAATTGATTATTAAGATTATCAACCAAGGAATAACTAAGCGCATGTCCATCCGGGTCTTCGCCGGTGACCCTGACTGTGGCCGCCTCGCCGTTATCAATTGAGATATAACAAGTTTCTCCCGGAGCGCAGGCCTGACTCGTATTGTTAGAAAAAGTAGCGCTTAAATTACTAAAAATTGGTGGCTTATTAACGATGGTATAAGTAAAATTAGAAAATATTTTGCCGCCGATAGCAATACTGTCACTAGCGGAAACGTTAATAATATAAACTCCAGTATGTTGTGCGGGCTTAAAACTTTCTTGCAAAGTGGCACCAGAAATTGCAAAGCCACTGTTTGTAAACGTCGTTTGATTTATGGAGGCATTGTTAAAAGTAGCGCTTTCAAAAGAAACATTACTTATAGGATCGCCGTTAGAGTCGGTACCACTAATGGTTGCGGAATCAGTCTGACCAATAGTTACGGTCTTACTAGTCTTACTGAGACTGCTGGTTAAGGCATAAACTGTTAAGTCATAAACTTGAGAAAAAATACTATTAGCCGCTCCTTGACCATCGTCCAGAGTCAAGCGAACTTTATAGTAACCAGGCGGTTTTGTGTTGCCGGTTAGGGGGATATAAATTTTCATTTGCCCTTTACTAGGTAAAGCGGTAATCACGGAAGAGGCAAAACCTCCCCATTTTTCGTTTATCCAAGCTTGAGCCGTGGCCGGAGAAGCGATGTCGAGGGTTAATTTAAGGGGGTCACCATCAGCATCAAAAATACTGACATAACCGTTAAATTCTTTCTTGGGCCAGCCAAAAAGAGCTGCATCTTTAATAATCGGTTGATTATTTGGTCGTCTGTCAGTAAAACAATTAAAACTTTGTAGATTGCTATAACCGCTTTCAATTTGGGTGCAATAACGAGCAGTGGCCCCGCTGCTATTACCGAGATAAAGATAAACATGACTACCGGAGGGTAAAATAGCTTGCGAAATATCAGTGGCAAAGGTTTTAGTGCTGGCGTTCCAGCAAGTGTCTGGGTCATATCCTGGGCAATCACCTAATTTATTAATTGGATCAACCGGCAAGACGGTTCCTAAATCTTTAGCAAAACTTTCTTGCCAACTAGCCCAACTTGATAAAGTTTTACTAGCTAAATAAGTTCCAGCAAGAGCACTTGGATAAACACCATTTTTTTGTTTATAAGCGTCTAATTGAAACTGCATTTCACCCAAATCGGCTAAACGTTTGACGTCTCTAACAACTTTTGCCTTTTGACTATTACAGTATTCAGCTGTCGGACAATCCTTATTAGTTAAACAAGACTTAGTGGTTGTTTGACTACAAGCGCCTAAATCAAAAAAATTAGTATTAAATTTAAAGTTTTTAAGAAGTTGTCCAAAAATATCTGGCGTATCTGCTCTTTGGCTTTCAGTGTAGGAAATAATAAAAATATTGGTATAAAAAGCATCGGGGGTGCCGTCGTTATTAGAATCTACTACATTAGCGGCATTAACATAAACTGTGCGCCCGTTTCTAATTGCCTCGTAACCGTCAACTTGGAGTGATTGCGGTGAACCTTGGAAGTCTTGTAATTGATACCAGCGAGCGCTGCTGTAATGGTTAGGGTTTTCAATGATGCGGACAGCAATAGCATCTGATTCTTGAGCGAGAATACTGGTCGGACTAGATAGTAGCGTTAAGCTAAAAAGTAGGCACACCAAAAATAATAATTTAAATCCGGAGCGCTTAAATTCTTTAAATTTTTTTGTAAACATTTTAGATAATAATGACTTTGTTATTATTTTAGCATTAAAAGGGTAGCGGCGACAAGGATTTTAAGGCCAAAAGATTGCTTTAGGTTTTAATCTTTTATTTTTTAGCTTTCTATGATATAGTTTTAATTAATTTTAGAACTATTTTTAGGGTTTATTTATGTCAAAAATGTTCAAATTAAAAGCTAATTTTTCTCCTGCTGGCGACCAGCCGGAAGCCATAAAAAAGCTTAATCAGGGATTGGCGTCTGGATTTAATTACCAGACGCTTTTAGGCGTGACCGGTAGCGGTAAAACTTTTACAATTGCCAATATTATTGCTGGTCAAGATAAACCGGTCTTAGTAATTGCCCCTAATAAGGCTTTAGCAGCCCAATTATATAGAGAATATAAGAATTTCTTTCCGGATAATGCCGTTCATTATTTTGTTTCCTATTATGATTATTATCAGCCGGAAGCTTATTTGCCGATAACTGATACCTATATTGATAAGGAGGCGATGATTAATCAGGAAATAGACCGTTTGCGTCATGGCGCTACTTCAGCCCTGGTTTCGCGGCGTGATGTGATTATCGTAGCTTCAGTTTCTTGTATTTATAATCTTGGTGTCCCGGCTTCTTATTTAGAAGCGAGTTTGGTTTTGGAAACCGGGAAACCGATGGTCAGAAGTGATTTGATAAAACAACTTATCAAAATCCAATTTGAACGGGTTAATGGTAATGTGGAACGTGGTCAATTTCGGGTACGGGGTGATGTTTTTGAAATTCGTCCGAAATCAGAAAATATTGTTTATCGTTTAGAATTAAACGGACAAATAATTTCCAATTTATCAGTGATTGATAATACGACTAAGAATATTCTAGAAAATTTGGAAGAAATTGTTATTTTTCCGCCTAAACATTTTGTTTCTACCGGACCGCAAATTGAAGGGGCAATAAAAAATATTCAAGCCGAGTTAAAAGATCGACTTGCTTATTTTAAAAAAGAAGGACTACTCTTGGAGGCGGAACGTTTAGAACGCCGGACTAAATATGATATTGAGATGCTGCATTCGCTCGGCTATTGCCATGGCATTGAGAATTATTCACGTCATTTAACGGGCAAGTTGACCGGCGAAGCCCCGGATTCTTTAATTTCCTATTTTCCTTGGAAAGATGGGAAGCCGGATTTTCTGTTAGTGATTGATGAATCGCATATCGCTATTCCCCAAGTTAGGGGTATGTATAATGGTGACCAAGCGCGTAAAAAGACCTTAACTCAATATGGTTGGCGCTTGCCGTCCGCATTGGATAATCGTCCTTTAAAATTTAATGAATTTGAAGCGCGTATCGGGCAAACAATTTTTACGACCGCTACGCCTGGTGATTTTGAAATGAAAAAATCAGAGCAAATTGTGGAGCAAGTCATTCGTCCGACCGGTTTAATAGATCCCGAAATTGAAATTAGGCCCGTGTTTAATAAAGAAACTAATTATAGCCAGATAAACGATGTCATGGCCGAAGTTAAGGAAATCGCGCGTTTAGGCGAACGGGCAATTATTAATACTTTAACTAAAAAACAAGCCGAAGATTTAAATACTTATTTAAATGGCCAAGGATTTCGTTCCAATTATCTTCATAGCGATATTAAGACTTTTGAGCGCACGGAGATTTTAAAGAATTTTCGGGAAGGCGCCTTTGACGTTTTAATTGGTGTTAATTTATTAAGAGAAGGTTTAGATTTGCCAGAAGTAACTCTCGTGGCAATCTTGGATGCTGATAGGGAGGGTTTTTTACGCAGTCAAACTAGTTTGATGCAAACTATGGGCCGCGCGGCGCGCAATGTTAAGGGAAAAATTATTCTTTACGCCGATCGGGAAACTGATTCTATGAAGCGGGCGATTAATGAAGCTGAAAGACGGCGTAAGAAACAACTTAAATATAATAAAGAACATAATATTACCCCGACTAATATTTTTAAAAAGATTGAGGGGTTTTTGGATAAAGAGGAGGAATAAATTTATGAACATTGAATACGAAGCAACTTTTATAAATATTGATAAAAATGAGATACGTACACGTTTAAAAGCAGCTGGTGCTCAGCTTATTAAACCAGAATTCTTAATGAAGCGTGTCGTTTTTGAATTACCGGTCGGGCATGAAATACCTGGTGGCTGGCTCAGAGTTCGTGATGAAGGTGATAAAATTACGATGAGCTTGAAAGTTGTTGATGGTGATAAAATAGAGAATCAAAAAGAAATCCAGTTGAAGATAGATAATTTTGCCGAAGGCGTCGCGCTTTTAGAGGCTACAGGGGCTAAACAAAAAGCTTTTCAAGAAAGCCGGCGTGAACTTTGGACACTTGATAATACGGAAATTACCATTGATGAATGGCCATATTTAGAACCATATGTTGAAGTTGAAGGCCAATCCGAAGAAATAGTAAAAGCGGTGAGCACTAAATTAGGTTTTGATTATTCACGGGCATTGTTTTGTGCCGCCGATACCTTATATAATAAAAAGTATGGTGTCCCGAATGATATTATAAATCATAATACTCCGCTTATAACTTTTTCTGGACCAAATCCATTTATAAAATATGTCAGATAATAAAGGGAAGATGCTTATCCGCGGCGCGCGGATGCATAATTTGAAAAATATTAATCTGGAGATACCGCATAATAAATTAACGGTTATTTCTGGGGTTTCAGGTAGCGGCAAGTCGTCGCTGGCTTTTGATACTATTTTTGCGGAAGGGCAAAGACAATATGTGGAATCACTGTCGCCCTATATGCGCCAATTTTTGGGTCAGAAAAAACCAGCCGATGTTGATGAGATTGTCGGCTTGGCGCCAGCCATTTCTATCGACCAAAAAGCCTTGTCTCATAATCCCCGTTCGACAGTTGGAACCTTAACTGATATTTATGATTATTTGCGGGTTTTATATGCTCGTGTTGGTGAAGTATATTGTCCGCTTTGTGGCCACAAGATTGAAAAACTAACGACTGAAGAGATGGTGGACATTATTATTAATCGCGGTCAGGAGGCCGGCGAAAAATATGCCATTATTATGTCGCCGGTTATCCGTAATCGCAAAGGTGAATATTATCAACTTCTATATAATTATTTAGGGCTTGGTTATGCCGAGGCGCGCATAGACGGCAAAATTCATTCTTTGCGTGAGAAAATAAAATTAGCGGCGAGACAAAATCATGACATTGATATTGTAATTGATAAGGTTATGCTTGATGACCAGCTACGTTTGTTTGAGGCGGTAGAAAGCGCGATGGAATATAGTAAGGGGTTAGTAGTTGCTAAATATGAAAAGCAAGAATTTTTATTATCATCCAATTGGACTTGTCCTAACGATAATTTTTCTTTCCCGGAAGTTGAACCGCGTCTATTTTCTTTTAACTCGCCCTCTGGTGCTTGCCCAGAATGTTCAGGGCTTGGCAAAAAGAATTTTTTTAGTGCTGAGAAATGTGAAGCTTGCGGTGGCGCCAGATTAAAACCAGAAGGATTGTCTGTTAAAGTTGCAAATCGAAATATTGCTCAGGTCGCGGCACTTTCTTTGGATAAAGCTTTAGATTTTTTCAACACTTATTATGAAAAAATGACTAAGCGAGAAATGACTATTGCGGAAAACGTGGTTGTCCAAATTATCAGCCGTTTAGAATTCTTACTTAAAGTCGGATTAAATTATTTAAGCTTAGAACGCGAGGCGCATACTTTATCGGGTGGTGAAGCGCAACGCATCCGCCTGTCTTCGCAAATTGGTTCGCACTTATCTAGAACTTTATATGTTTTAGATGAGCCAACAATCGGTTTACATGAACGTGACACCGAAAAGTTAATTGATACTTTAAAAAAACTACGTGATAAAGACAATACCGTTATTATTGTGGAACATGATGAAAAAACGATTTTAGCGGCTGATTATTTAGTTGATTTAGGCCCCCTCGCTGGTGTACATGGCGGGGAAATCATGGCTGCGGGCGAAACTAAGGCTCTTTTAGCGGGAAAAGATAAATCGGCTAGCCAAAAATCATTAACCCTACAATATTTAAATGGCGAGCGAGAAATAAATTTACCAAGTAAAAGACGCGAACAAAATCACGGCGCTTTAAAAATAATTGGGGCGACAGCCAATAATTTGAAAAATATTACGGTCGAGATTCCGCTGGGACGTTTAGTGGGAATTAGTGGTGTTTCCGGGAGTGGTAAATCCTCCTTTTTGTATGATGTTTTATATAAAAATGTTTCCCATATTAAAGCCCGTCCTGGTGGCCGGGCAAAATTAGAAGAAGTTAAAGATATAAAAGGCACGGATTATATTAGTAAAGTGGTCGTGATTAATCAATCGCCAATTGGTCGCACACCGCGTTCTAACCCGGCTACTTATACTGGTATTTTCACACCTATTCGTGATTTCTTTGCCGGTTTACCGGAAGCGCGCGAAAGAGGTTATGGTATTGGGCGTTTTTCTTTTAATCGTCCTGGTGGACGTTGTGAAGCCTGCCAAGGGGCGGGCGCTAACTTGATTGAGATGCATTTCTTACCCCCGGTTTTAGTGGAATGCGAAGTTTGTCGCGGTAAAAGATTTAATCGTGAGACTTTGCAAGTAAAATATAAGAATAAAAATATTGCGGAAATTTTAGATTTAACGATTGATGAGGCCATTGATCATTTTGAAGGTAACTATTACATCACGGAAAAATTAAAAGTTTTGCAGTCAGTCGGCTTAGGCTATATTAAAATTGGTCAGAGCGCGACTACCTTATCTGGTGGTGAGGCTCAGAGAATAAAAATTGCTAAAGAATTGACTCATACTTTAGGGAAAAGGACTTTATATTTATTAGACGAACCAACAACTGGTTTACATTATTATGATATTGATATGTTGCTTACCGTTTTGAATAAGCTAGTCGAGAAGGGAAATTCGGTTTTGGTGATTGAGCATAATATGCATATGCTTAAATCAATGGATTATATTATTGATTTAGGACCAGATGGTGGCGATAAGGGCGGACGTTTAGTAGCCGCGGGTGCCCCAGAAGATATAATTCGTGAACCAGAATCAGAGACCGGAAAATATTTAAAGCCGTACTTAAAAAATAAAAAAAAACCCAGCAACTAGAGTTTTTATTTGGAAGGTTTTTTGCCTTCGAATGCGAAGGATTTTTTGCCTTCAAAAACTGTTTTTTTGTTGCTGGGGATTAGGACGGTCGCGTTGCATGTCTGCTTAGACGTTTTTTCGATTTGCTTCGAGGGCGCTTGCTTCTTATGAAGCTATTTGCCTCAACCACGTCGTGCGACCATTTGCTGGTGTTATCCAGCGAATCGATTTTACTCGATACAATAAAAATTATTTAAATCATCTACTGTAGTAAGAGCTTAGCACTAAAAAAATTTATGTCAAGAGACTTATCCACCATTGCTAAATCAGCCCCTAAAAAGCCTGGGGTCTATTTTTGGCTGGATAAACAGGGAGCTGTGCTTTATGTTGGGCGGGCGACTAGCCTTAAGGCCCGTTTAAGCCAATATTTTCAAAAGGGAATTAGCTCGCGGATTGCCGAAATGGTCACTGCTGCTCGTAATTTGCGATATGAAGAAACTGAAACTCTCTTGGAAGCGATTATTTTAGAAGCGCAAAATATTAAAAAATACTGGCCGAAATATAATATTGTGGACCGTGATGACCGTTCTTTTATTTATGTAGTTATTCCCAAGAAGGAATTTACTCGACCAATTATCATTCGTGGCCATGAATTAAAAAAGTTTCCCGCGGGGACGGCGCAAATTTTCGGTCCTTATCAATCCTTTTATTTATTGCAAAATGCCCTGCGCCTAATTCGCCGCATTTTTCCGTACGGAACTTGTAAGCCAAATAGTGGTCGGGCTTGTTTTGACTATCAAATCGGACTTTGTCCTGGCGTTTGTGTCGGCAAAATTAGCGCGCGTGAGTATAAAAAGAATATTGATAATATTGTTTTGCTCTTAAAGGGAGAAAAAAAGAGATTGATGATTAAACTTAAGAAGGCTAATCCCGAACAAGCTAAAGCCTTTCAACACTTGCAGGATGTTTCGCTCTTAACGCGTGATGAGGATTTAAACGAGCGTAAAATTAGTCGTTTGGAGGGTTATGATATTTCACATCACGCCGGTAAAGAAAGTTACGGCTCCATGGTCGTTTTTGAAAATGGTGAACCCAATACTTCCCAGTATCGCTTATTTAAAATAAAAGACGCGCCGGCCGCTGACGATGAGCGCGCCTTGTTGGAAGTTTTAACCAGGCGTTTTAAACATTTAGAATGGCCACTTCCAGATTTAATAATGATAGACGGCGGTTCGCCGCAAATTAACTTTTTAGCGCACGAACTGGCAAGCTTAAATATTAGTGCGCATTTAGTTGGAATTTCTAAATTTGGTGGCGACAAATTAGTCTTTACCGCTAAAACCAAGAAAGAACAACGTGAACTCGCCGAAAATATCAAGCCGACTTTATTAAAACTGCGTGAAGAAGCGCATCGTTTTGCCAATCGAGGAAGAAAGGCCGGGGCTAAAGCAAAAATAAAGGGAATATATTGAATAAGTTAAAAATAACAAGTCCAAGAAAAAAAACCGCCTCTTCAATTAAGACGGTTTTTGTTTTCCCTAAAAAATATTTAATCTTTTAGGTCTCAACTAGGTTTCAACTTTTTCCCTGATTATATTATGCAGAAAATTTGGCAATTTGCCAAAGTCCACAATCCGACACAGGGGCACGCCGGCGTCCAAAAATTCTTCGCGGGTATTTATCCCAGAAACAACACCGACAAAATCCAAAGATGGACTGAAATCGCGAGTCGCTTTTAAATCCTGGGAAATAGTATCCCCAAAATAAACCATTTCTCCCGGTTTAATTCCGCGAGTCTTTGCCCAATTGGTAAAGGGTCCAAAAACGCGACCGTCCGGTTTGTGATGATAATAATGGTCAGTTGTCTGAATTTTATCAAACAACCGAAAGTTCATACCTGTTTGCTTGGCAACACTATTTAAACTACTATTGCTTCGGTTGGTTATAAGACCAGCATAGTAATTAAATAATTTTAAGTTGTTTAGAGCCACAAAAAGCTCGTTCTCAAACTTGTAAGGCAACCCTGAGGAAATAAGTTGGTCAATTTCAATCATTTTCTTAGTTTGATCCGGCGTAGCACCGACCTCTTTAGAAACTAGTTCAAATAAATCAAGAACTTTTTTTCCCCAATGTTGGGAAAGGAAGGATTGCGGTATGGGCGGAAGGCCCAGTTTTTCTAAAATTAGTTGCATCTTCTGGCAACCAATACTGGTGCTGTTAATCAAGACTCCGTCGAAGTCAAAGATAAAAAACTTTTTTTTAGTTAAATTCATGATTTAGATTTTTTATGATGTAAATATTAATTTTTCAAAGAAACAAAATAACGATTTTCTAAACTTAACCTAAATAATGAATAATGTCAAGGATGCTTTTATTTTTGCTTGACAAATATTCTTAGTCTGCTAATATAGACACATAATTAAAGATACCACAGACAGCAAGTCGCCTTTGGGCCATAAATCTTGCCGAGGTAACATCTGCTTATTTTAAGCGCTTTTACTTCTGTGGTACCACAGATTTTTTTATTATATGCCAAAAAATAA
>DASROX010000026.1:0-27440 GCA_035646675.1 Saccharimonadales bacterium (SeqCode) | reverse complement strand
GTTTATTAGTTCGGCCTCTTATTTCGGTCTTAGCACTGAATACCAGAAGATTGAAGCTAAAGCCTTAATTGATATTGCTTTAGGAGACCATTCTTTTGGGAAAAGATTTGATAAAGAAAATCCTTTTTATCTGATTATTTCTGCAAAGGGCGAAGAGCAATATGCGCAATTGATGAAAATGGCTGAAGAGATTGCTTCCGATTATGATGGGTTAGTAAAAGTTAATGGCTTTATCGTTCCGTCAGAAGTTTTAGCCCAAAAAGCTGAATAAGCAAACAAATTACTGGATTTAAAAACCGCCCAAATTGAGCGGTTTTTTTGCATTTAAATACTTTTTTTTAAATTAAAATATAGGTAATTAAAATTAAACCAACGATTATTCTATACCAACCAAAAGCGATAAAGTTATTTTTTTGAATATAGCGCAAGAAGAACTTAATGCCCAAGATTGCGGTTATAAAAGCGGTTATAAATCCGATGGCCCAGATAATCAGTTCTTGCTGGTTAAGCACAGGCGGATTTTTATATAAATCTAGTGCGGTTGCCGCCAGCATTGTTGGCATGGCTAATAAGAAAGAGAATTCTACGATGTTCTTGCGGGAAACACCCAAAGATAAACCGCCCATGATAGTCGCGGCTGAGCGTGAGACTCCAGGAACGATCGCCAATGCTTGGCAAGTGCCAATAATGGCTGCTTGACGGTAGCTAATTGCTTCCAGCTCGGAATCATTTGGTTGTTTAATTTCGGTACTTCTTAGAGTCTTTTTGGAAAAATATTTCTCTAAGATAATTAAAATCAGGCCACCAATAATCAGGGCGCCGGCAATAATTGGTAAACTTTCCATCAGGTAGTTTTTGACCAGTTTATAGGCGGCTAAGCCAATAATCGCTGTGGGGATGAAGGCCGCTGTTATTTTCCAAATTAATTTGGGGGTTTTGATAATAGTCTTGGCATAAAGAACGGCCACCGACAAGATTGCTCCCAATTGTATAGAAATTAAGAAACTTTTTAAGAATTCCGAGTCGGGGATTTTGAGCCAGTCGGCCGCTACAATTAAATGGGCGGTAGAGGAAATTGGTAGAAATTCGGTTAAACCTTCAATTAGGCCGAGAATAAGCGAGTGAACGATGGTCATATAGAATAATCAATTAATAGCTATTTATCTTTCCATTTTACCCTAAACCCTTGGATAAATAAACCCCGTTCGTTTTAGTTTTAATTAGCGCTATTTTTTGCTATAATAAAGTTATTAAACTAAAATTTTGTTATATATGGCAATAGATAAGAAAAAAATTCCCAAGAAGCCAGTAGTGGTGGCCGTTTCCGGATATTTTAATCCGCTTCATGTTGGTCATTTGGATATGATTAAGAAGGCTAAGAAATTGGGAGATAAATTGATTGCGATAGTTAATAATGACATTCAGGTAAAATTAAAAGGTAGTGTTCCTTTTATGTCAGAAAAGGATAGGGTTAGAGTTATTGGTTCTTTGCGCGATGTTGATGAAGTTTTTTTATCAATTGATAAAGACAAGACACAGTGTCGCTCTTTAGCTAAAGTCAAACCTGAAATTTTCGCTAATGGCGGTGATCGTTATAATATTAACGATGTTCCAGAGTATCCAATTTGTCAAAAATTAGGGATTAAAATGGTTGATGGACTGGGCAAGAAAATTAGAGCTAGCTCGGAAATGATTGCTCGAGCAGCGATTTTAAAGTCGAAAAAGACTAAACCTAATGTCCAAGTAAAATCAGATAGAAAAAAATAATTATGGCCAAACCATTAGAATTAAAATTAGCTGTTATTGCTGCGATTATTTTAGTACTGGTTCTTTTAATAAAACCAATTTATCGGGAGCTTATTAAAAAAAATAAATCAGCTTTGCCAGCCTTTATCGAAAAATTAATTGAGGCTAGAGATAATCGTCAGAAACCAACCACGGTAGTTTATAAACCGGAGGTTACAATTAAAGTTTTAGAGGGTTGGACTATTGATGATGTTGACAATTATCTGGTTTCTTTAGAAAAATGGAATCGTATTGATTTGGATAAAATTATTGGCTTGCCTAAAATTGATTATCGCCAACAAGATTTAGTTGCCCTGCCAGATTTATCAGAAAAATTTAGTTTTTTAAAAGACAAACCGGTTTATTATAGTCTTGAGGGATTTCTTTTTCCGGACACTTATCGTGTTTATGATGATGCTTCTGCCATCGATGTAGTTGACAAGATGTTGGCTAATTTTGATAAGAAATTGACGACGCAAATGCGTACTGATATTGCCGCTCAAGGAAAAACTATTTATGAAATTGTGATTATGGCTTCGTTGATAGAAAAAGAAGCGCCAATAAATTATAGTGACCCTGAAAATAAAACTGCCCGTATAGTAGCTGATATTTTTTGGGGACGTTTAAAAATTGGACAAGCCTTACAGTCTGACGCTACCCTCACTTATTTTTTAGGTGATAATAGCCCTAGTCATTCCGGGGCCGATTTAGAAATTGATTCCCCTTATAATACTTATAAATATAGGGGATTGCCGCCAACTCCAATTTGTAATCCCGGCTTAAGAGCTATTCAAGCGGCAATTTATCCAATTAAAACCGATTATAATTATTTTTTAACTAGTCGTGATGGTAAAAATATTTATTATGCCAAGACCTACGAAGAGCATTTAAATAACAAGTATAAATACTTGAAATAAAAAATATGTTTTCTGAACAACCAATTGTCATTTCGCCTGAGCAAGAAAAACAATACGCCCTTTCGTCTAATCCGTCTGAACCAGAGCCGAAAAGACCAATCAAGAAAATAATTTTGATAGCTGCTTTAATTTTGGCGGTTATTGTTTTGGCATTGGCAATTTTTTTAATTATTAAAAAATATAACGTTGAACCTCAGGCGCCATTAGAACCGACGGCGACAACTACGCCTCTAGAAAATAATTTTGGTGGCTCGGGCACATTACCTGATTCAAATAATCCTAATGGCACCGCGACGTCTTCTGCTTCCACTACTTTATCCAATTTGGCAATTGAATATTTAGCTTTTACTGATTTTTATAATATTCCTGACAATAGTTTAGATATAAAAATAGAAGATTATAGCTTACCAATTAACATTAAAAAAGATGGGATGAATTATCCTGACTTGTCGCGTAAATTAGATATGGATTCAGGAATTACCAATTTAAATAATAATGGTTTTGCAGTTATAGAAAATCCTTGGCAGAATGAAGTTAACGATTTCTATTCCATTTATCAGCGCTTAGATGAAAAGCAAGTCCCTGTTTTGATTACTTCTGATTTTTTGATTTATTATTATCAAAATACCCTTAAAAGTGTTTTTAAAGATATTGAGAGTAATATTTTTTATGATAATTTATGGCTAATTAATAAGGAGCTTTATAATTTGGCAAAAAGTCGTTATGAAACTCGTTTGGCTTCCATCGGTGATATTAATGATTCAATTTTAGAGGGGCAACGTTTGGAAATGGCTTTCTTCGCCGTTTCTTTGGAGCTTTTAAAGCCAAGCAAGGGGCAGACTGATTCTCAGGGGACAATTAATAATAAAAGTAAATTTAGCGCTGCTGACGCGGAAAGATTTTATTTAACAATTCCGCCCTACTTAAAAGATGATGTGGCTAAGGAAGTGGCGCTTATTAAAGAAGGGAAGCAAAATATTAAATCTCCTAATTTGCTATATAAGAAAAATTACGCGGAATTTAATGTGCCCGCAGAATATAAAGTTGATGCCAAACTTAATAATTTTTATTTAGCGGCTAAATGGCTTAATTCTACTTTTCCGTTAGAATACAAAAGTGATACTTGTCCGGACTGTCTTTTAGATAAAGAAGATTGGCGCTTGAGTATGATTGCCGCCAGCTTGATAACGACTGATTTTTCCAGTCGCCCGGATTTAAAAAGTCGCTGGGCTAAAATATATAAACTCATGGATTTTTTTAAGGGCTTAAGGGATGAAATAGATTATGTTAATTATTATGATTCATTAGTGTCTCTTTTTGGTGATGATTATAGTGTGGATGATCTTTTTGCTGATAGCAATCCTGAGGCTTCGGCTAATTTAGAAAAATTAAAAACTCAACTTTTTGCTCATAATTACGATATTATCCAAGGGGCAATTAGTAAAACTGATCCCGCCGCCAAACCTTTTATCGGGTTTAAGATGTTAGCTGAATCTTATTGGCCAAATGATTATATTTTTAATCGCTTAACTTGGCCACTAGCGGGGACTTATCAAGGAACTTCAACTAAGGTAGTAGGCGACATTACGGCCTGCGATTATCAAAAAACTATCCGTCGTTGCAATGGTTTTTCTTTGGATATAGTAAATTTAATTCATCCGCTTTCCGGTAACCAGATATTTGATAAAAATACTAAATATACCAATTATCAAAAAGAGGCTGCCGGTCTAATAGCTGGTCTAAGTGATATTTCGTTGTGGCACAGCTCTAACTACTGGTCAACTTTAAGCATTATGAAATCAGTTTTAGATGCTGATTCTAAAAAGATGCCAGTTTTTGCTGGTTCTAGTGAATGGGCGGCGCAAGAGTTAGAAACCGCTCTTAGTGCTTGGACTAACCTGCAATTGCCACTAGAAAAATTTTCCCTTATCCCCATCTTTACTGGGCAAAGTTTAAATAATTTTTCTCAGTATGACGAAAATGTTTATGTAGAACCAAATTTACCTTTAATTAATGAGCTTATTGCCACTAATAACATGTTGGCGCAGATGTTTACCGCTCTTCGGCTTAATGAGGAGTTAAACTCAGCCGCTAAAAATCTTCAAGACATTGACAATGATTTAAAAAATATTAGAGGCATTATTATTAAGGAGTTAAGCTCCGAAACTCTTGATGAGCGGGATAGTGAAATTATTACCGATTTCACCAAGAAGTTTATGATTGATCAAAAAACTCGGGCTAGCCGAGTCTTAACACTTACTTTCAGTAGTAAAACAACTGTTAAGGAAAGTGTGGAAAAGATAAGATTAAAAGTTTTGGTCCATGCCTCTCAAGGTAATAAAGTGATATCCGTCGGACCAGTTTGGGATTTTCAAGAGAGTCGTTAATTTAACGATTATATTTAAAAATAAAAATTTCATTATTAGCAATTACGCTCCAAGAGTTGGCGTTTAGTTTGGCGGCGGCAATTATCTTGCCACTTTCATTCCAATATTTATTGATAACCAAATAAGCTTCATTGGTCCCGACCTCGTCCATAGCCATTAACATGGTTTTGCGGTCGGGATTTTTATATACCATATCCAAAAAATATTGGTATAAAATACCGCCAGTCGGAATTGGATAAAAATATATTTCCTCACCCTGATGACCTTTAAAATAGTGATTGAAACCTAAAAGGCGCAAAGCACCGGCAGAAACTTGTTGATTGGCTAAAACGAGATAATCTTCTTTGGTTTCGGCGGCTATTTTTTGAACTGCCTCTAAATCAAAAACACTGGTGCTATAGCCGCGGGAATTGAAATATTTATCAAAGCGCGGATAGGCAGTATACAGGGAAATGCTAATAAAGGCTGCACCGATAATTAGCCAGATAAATTTTAGCAAGGTTTCTTTCTGAGAGTTTATTCTAACGATTAGCCAATTAATTGTCAGGGCAATAAACGGTAGAAAAAAAATAGCGATGATATTAATAATGCGTCGAGAGTAGCCAGCTTGTTCATAGGTGATTACTTGTCCAAAAGATATTTGAGCGCTTAAGATAAAGGCTAAAATAAGGGAACCATTGATAGATAGCAGGCCGCGCCACACGTGTTTTTTGTTTTCAGAAAGGGTTAATAGTTTCTTTTGATAAAAAATTACCAATCCGGAGACGATTAAGGCGACAATTAATATTTTATAATTATAAAAAATAAAATAAATCAGGTTTAATAACCAGTTTTCGTTTCCGGCAGCTGCTAGTTTAAAAATATCTTGTCCGGCGGCGCTAATAATTGTTAAATTTAATTTTAAATTTTCTATTCTGCTACCGCTGATAATAAAAAGAGCAACGGGCAACAAGATTGCACCGCCCGAGAGGATGAGGGCGGAAATAATTTTTTTAGAGTTAACTTTTAACTTTTGAAAATGGGTTTTAAATATTAACCAAGCACTCCAAATTAATACTGGGATTCCGGAAAGAGGATGAATGGCCGCGGTGGCAACAGAAAAAATTAGAGTTTCGGTTTTATGCTTACGCGTTAGGCCGCTAGTAATTGCCAGAATGACAAAGATGTAACTAAAATTTTGGGGAGTACTGACGATAAATAAAGGCAGACTTAAAGTTAACGCAAAAAGTGTTCCTAAAAAACTGGCTGAATTATTTTTTTTATCTTCTGGCTCCAAAGTTGTAAATAGACGATAAATTGCTTTTGGCAACAATAAGGCTGCTGCCAGGGGGACTAGGAATTTGTTTAAGGCATAGATAGAAATTCCTAGCAGTTTATGAATAATTATTATTAGCCCGTATTCGCCTAAATAATAAGGTGTTTTTGGAAGAATAATTCCAGTTTTGTTAATTATTTCCATGGCGGCTTGGTGGATGAAAGGGTCAAAGCCGTACCCGACTTTATAAACGATAACCGCTACTGCTAAACTTAAAAAGTAATGGCTGCTAATTAACAACAGTTTTGTTGTTCGCGAGAGATTTCTTTGTACTAGCGAAGTTATTAGAATTAAGGAGCTAAGAGCATAAAACCAGAAAAAACGACCGCTAACGACCTCCCAAGGGGATATTAGGGGGCGTCCACTGCGACCATGTATTAATTCTAGGGTAGCGGCCGCCAGTAATATTAGATAAACAATGACAATTTTTGATAATTTTAGATATTTAGGGTTTATTTTCTCTGGTTGATAGTCAGCTTTATCGGCGCCTACTAGCCGGTATTTATTTAAAATAATTAGGCTAATTATAGATAAAATAATCGTTATTGTGATTCCCCAAGAATTAAGACGATAAAAATAATAAATCGCCGCGCTAAAAGCTATTAGCAAGGCGACTAAAATCGTAATGTTTTGGCTTATTTTTGCTTGTTTATTGTGTTCCATATCCTTGTTTATATGATAGCAAATTCTTGCTAAAATTGGCAATTTCGGATAACATTAAAATAATGAAAATCAAAATTAAATCCCATATAAATATGGCCATTGTGGTCGTTTTGGCGGCTATTTTTTTCGTGGCGACTTCTAGTTTTAATTATTTTACTCAAAGCGCTGATTATATAAAATGGTCTTCGCCTGACGAAACTGCTAATTATTTTTTTGCCCGTCGTTTTAGCCAGGGGGAGGACTTGGCTTATTTTGACGCCGCGGCGATTATTGGTGACAACATGGTAATGCCCAGAAGTGTTCGTAGTGATGCCGGTTGGCTGAAGCCGGTAAGTTTTTTGGGAATAATTTTAATGTATGGTGAAATCGGTTCTATTTTTGGGGCGGCCGTCATTCCTTTTTTAACACCATTTTTTGCCGCCTTAGGAATAATTATTTTTTATGGGCTAGTTAAGAAAATATTTTCTGACCGCATTGCGCTTATTTCTGCTTTTTTGCTCGCTGTTTTTCCGGTTTATGTTTACTACACGGTAAGAAGCATGTTTCATAATGTTTTATTTATCGTTTTAGTGATGACCGCTGTTTATTTTATTCTTTTAGCGGCGGGTAATAAAAAAAATAAGCCGGAAGAAGTGGTCCAAGTCTCTGTTTATAAGAAATTTTTAACCTTTAAGCTTAATTTAAAAGTTTGGTTGCAAATGTTGTTTGCTTTTTCAAGTGGTATATTTTTTGGACTAGCCTTGATAACACGCTCTTCGGAAATTCTCTGGTTAGCGCCCGCCGCTTTTGTCGCTTGGTTATTTTATGCTAGACGTTTGGGAATTATTAAATTAATTTTAATCCTGTGCGGCCTATTTTTGGCGGTATTACCGAATGCTTATTTCAACCAAGCTCTTTATTCGGCGCCAATTTATGGTGGTTACAATGAAATGAATCGATCTATTGATGATTTATCCAAAACGGGTTCACAAATACTCCATTCATTTGTAAGCGGTGGCGGTCAGTATCGCGCTTATTTAGAAACAATTTATCACAATATTTTTTATTTTGGATTTAATAAAGAGCAGTCCCTTGTCATGGCTCAACACTACATCTTAGAAATGTTTCCCGTTTTAGTTGGTGGTTTTTTACTGGGGTGGTTGATAATTTTAGTTTTAAATATTCGTAAATTTCAAAAAAAAGATTTAGCCTATTTGTTGGTTTTTTTGATTATTAGTGTCATTTTAATTTTTTATTATGGTTCTTGGAAATTTAATGATAACCCCGACCCTAATCGGTTTACCATTGGTAATTCCTATACTCGTTATTGGTTGCCAATTTATATTATGATGATGCCGATTGCCGCACTCGCCATTACTAGATTTTCACAAGCGATAATGTTTTCCGGGAGTCATCCGAAAAAACGTTTTAAAAGAATAATTATTGCCGGCCTACAAGCATCGGCGGTGTTGATTATTTCCGTTTCCAGTATTTTGTTTGTTTTGTATGGCTCAGAAGAAGGCTTAGCTTATCTTTATTATAATAATTTAGCGGAAAAAGATAACGCGGAGCGGGTTTTCAATTTAACCGAAGGGAGCGCGGTTATTGTCACTAAATATTATGATAAATTTTTCTTTCCGGAGCGCCGGATAATTATGGGGACTATTCCTGACGACGAAGTGCTGACGGCCGTTTCTAAATTAGTTAACTATTATCCCGTTTATTATTATAATTTTTATTTAAATGAGGCGGATGTGAATTATCTTAATGAGCGCAAACTCCCGCCCTATGAACTTAAAATATCGCTTATCAAAAAAATGAATAGCAATTTTGGTTTGTATAAATTAGAAAGAGCCGTTTTGGAAGTTCCAGAAAATATCATTAAATAATATGAAGAATAAATATTTTATAATTACCATTGGCTGTCTAATGAATAAGGCTGACAGTGAACGCTTGGCAGCCTTTTTGGAATCACGTGGACGCCGCGCGGGTCAAGATTTTAAGACGGTCGGCTTGGTAGTGGTTAACACTTGTAGTATTCGGCAATCAGCCGAGGATCGGCTTTATGGTTTAGTGAATCAGATTAAAAAATATAATCCGCAAGTTAAAATTGTGGTTACTGGTTGTCTGAGCAAACGCCCTGATGTTATCAAGCGTTTAGAAGAAAGAGTTGATCTCTTTATGCCAATCAATGAAATGACTAATATTTTTGATTTATTAGCCAAGCGCGAAGTAAAAACTAAGCTTAGTTTGGATGAAGTAAGAATTTTACAAGGAGAAAAATATTTAGCCATTATTCCTAAATATCAAAGCCGGTTTAGTGCTTATGTGCCGATTGGCAATGGTTGTAATAATTTTTGTTCTTATTGTGTTGTGCCTTATGCGCGTGGCCGAGAAGTTTATCGTCCGGCCACGGAAATAATAAAAGAGGTAAAGGATTTAATCAATCGCGGTTATAAAGAAATTACTCTTATTGCTCAAAATGTTAACAGTTATAAGTATCAAAAAGCTGATTTCCCTAAATTATTAGAGAAGATTGCTAAAATTCCTGGAGATTTTTGGATTAGGTTTTCTTCCAGCCACCCTAAGGATGTTAGCTCGGAGTTAATAAGAGTTATTAGTGATAACCAAAAAATTTGTCCTCATCTTCATCTGGCTGTCCAATCAGGAGATGATCAGATTTTAGCGGCCATGAATCGAAAATACACAGTCGCCCATTTTATGGATTTAGTAGCTAAAATAAGAAAGGCTAGGCCGGGTATCGCGATTACGACTGATGTAATTGTTGGGTTTCCCGGAGAAACCAGGAAGCAATTTGCTAATACGATTAAACTATTTAAAAAGATGAATTTTGATTTGGTTTATATTTCTCGTTATAGCCCTCGTCCGGGAACGGTCTCCTATAATTTAAAAGACAATGTCAGTGCGGAAGAAAAAAAACGACGTGAGCTCGAATTAGAGTTAATTTTGAAGAAAGGGGTTTATGATAATAATCTTGCCTATATTGGCCGGGAAGTCAAAGTTCTGTTGGAGGGCGTAAATAAAAGAAATAAATATTACGGTAAAACAGGGACTTATAAAATGACTTTAGTAAATCAGACTGGCGCAATTAAAAAATCTTTAATCGGTTCTTTTGCCACCGTTAAGATTGAAAGTATCGGCAAATTTGGTTTAGAGGGAAGTTTGGTGAGATAAAAAGCGTAACTAATTATTTATGGTAACTAAGCATGTTATAACTGGTAAAAAAATATCGTCCCCAAAAGTGATAGTTATTTTAGGGCCAACCGGCAGCGGCAAGACCGCTCTGGGGGTTAAGTTGGCTGCGGCTTTAAATGGCGAAATAATTAGCGCCGACAGCCGCCAAGTTTATCGCGGTATGGATATCGGTACCGGTAAGGATTTAGCGGAGTATAAAATTGGTCGTCGTCAAATTCCTTATCACTTGATAGATATTATTAGTCCTAACACTAAATTTAATTTAGCGCGTTATCAAAAATTAGCTGTGAAAGTGATTAATGAAATTGTAAGCCGTGGCCGATTGCCGATTATTGTCGGCGGCACGGGTTTATATTTACAAGCCGTAGTTGATAACTACCATTTATCAGCCGTTAAACCGGATACTAAAAAAAGAGACGCCCTAGAAAAAAAAGGAGCGGCGGCCTTATTTAAAAAATTAATTATTTTAAAGCCGGAGTTTGCGGCGAAGATAAATAATAGTGATCAGAATAATGCTCGACGTTTAGCGCGTTATTTGGAAATTGTCGAGACGTCTGAAAATATTGAATCAAAAAAAATTGCATCGCCATTTAAATTTTTAGTTTTAGGAATAGATGTTGATAATGTCCAGATGCGCGCGAAAATTGAGAAGCGTTTGGACCGGCGTTTAGAAAAAGAGAACATGATTGCCGAGGTTGGGAGACTACATCAAGAGGGGGTTTCTTATAAGCGTTTGATTAGTTTCGGTTTAGAATATAAGTTTATTAGTTATTTTTTACAAGAGAAAATAAATCGCGAAGTTATGCGTGATAAACTGTTAACGGCTATTTATCGTTTTGCTAAAAAACAAAAAACTTGGTTTCGGCGCTGGGAAAAACAGGGAAGAAAAATTGCCTGGGTTAAAGATGAGGAGGGAGCGAGAAAAAAAATAATTAAATTTTTAAAATAATTTGCCCGTTGCTTGGTTAATAAAAAAATCTCGGATAATCCGAGATTTTTATATTTTTATATTTTTAAGTTTATTTAAGATTTTCCTCTAGCAATTTTTTAGTAGTTTTGGGATTAGCCTTACCGCTAGTTTCAGCCATTACTTTGCCGAGCAGGAATTGGATAACGTTAGTTTTTCCTTGTTTATATTGTTTAGCCTGTTCTTCGTTTTCCTTAATTATTTTGCTGATGGTCTTTTTGAGTTCTGCCTCATCATCAATTTGTTCTAGACCCATTTTAGCCATAATATCTGTCGGGTCACCGCCTTGATTATACATAAATTCTAAGATTGTCTGGCCGGCAGAGGAATTAATTTTTCCTTGATATACTAAAGATATTAATTCGGCAAAATTTTCGGCGGTCATTTTTAATTGACTGGCAGATTCATTATTTGCTTTTAGGTGCTTCATTAGTTCGCCCGTAATCCAATTACCTGCTATCTTGGCCAATTTTTTGTCTTGGCGATCAGCTTCATCACCATTAGCTTCTATCCAGGCTTCCAATTCGGATATGACTTGTTCGCTCCAGTTAGCCAAATCCTTGTCGTTGACTAAAATTTCTACCATTTCTTTATTTAAGCCATATTCTCGCTCAAAACGAATTATTTTATCAGCCGGCAACTCGGGCAGGCTGGCCTTAATATCGGCTAGCCACTGACCGTCTATTTCCAAAGGGGGGATGTCTGGCTCCGGGAAGTAGCGATAGTCAGCGGAGCTCTCTTTTACTCTTTGACTAACGGTGACATTTTTTTTATCATCCCAGCCGCGAGTTTCGCCGGCCACATCTTCGCCTTTTTCTAGGAGTTCAGTTTGGCGTTTAATTTCAAAATTAATGGCCTTTTCTACGGCGCGAAAAGAGTTTATATTTTTAACTTCAACTTTATTATTTAATTTATGTTTTCCACTTGGTTTTATTAAGCCGTCTTCATATTTAAAGGCACCGGTTTTTTGGACGCTAACATTAGCTTCGCAGCGCATTTCACCGTGCTCCATATCAGCATTACTGATTTCCAAATAACGTAAAAGCTGTTGGTATTTTTGGCAGAATTTTTTGGCGCTCGCGGCATCTTCAATGACTGGCTCGGTAACTAGCTCCATTAAGGGGGTGCCGGCACGGTTGAAATCAATTAAAGAGTGCTCTTCGCCCTTAGGGTGAAAAGATTTTCCAGTATCTTCTTCTAAATGAATTCTGGTAATTAAGATTTTTTTGTTATCTATTTCTAAGTAACCGCCATAAGCAAGCGGTAAGTCATATTGAGATATCTGGTAACCTTTAGGTAAGTCTGGGTAAAAATAATTCTTGCGGTCAAATTTTGATAAATGACTAATATTGCAATTTAAGGCTAGTCCGGCAGAAATGGTAAATTCAATGGCTTTCTTGTTGGGAACGGGCAGAGTACCGGGATGACCAAGACAAATTGGGCAAACATTAGTATTAGCCTTTTTGTCGGCAATATCATTATCGCAAGCACAAAACATTTTGCTTTTGGTTTTTAGTTCAGCGTGTATTTCTAAACCAATGATTGCTTGATAGGCCATATAGTTGATTCTTATTAATTAAAATTTTCCGGAGCTGCCGAAACCGCCAGTTTGCCGGCTAGTATCTTCAGCTACTAATCCTTCTTCCAGGATGGGAGCTTTAACTTCTTGAATAAGAATTTGGGCAATTTTTTGCCCCGGAACGATATTAAAAATATCTTCGCTTAAATTTTTGACAATAACTTTTATTTCACCGCGATAATTGGAATCAATTACCCCGCCCATAGTGGTAATTCCGTCATTAGCTAGACCACTCTTATCCCAGACTAATCCGACATGGCCGCTAGGAATGGCCATTTTTATTCCCGTGGAAACTAAGGCTTGGCCATAAGCGGTAATTGAATAATAATCAGCGGCATATAAATCAAATCCGGCATCGCCCGCATGAGCTAATTGCGGAGTTTTAGCTTCCGAAGAAACTTTTTCTATCATGACGCGCATTAACTTATCAGGATATGGCAAAGACAGTTCTTTATTTTCTGGGAGCTCTGGTGGTATCGGAATAAATTTAGGGAAGTCATTAACTGTCTTCGGAGCCTCTGTAATTTTATTTGCTTGGTTATCGCTATTGTTGTTGTTATTATTAAAAATAAGATCGCGATTTTTGAGAATTTGTTCGCTCGCCCCGATTAAACTGGAAATTGATTCAAATCCTGGTTTAGCTTTTATTTGGTGGGCTACTAATTGGTTGGCAGCTAGCCAGACTAAAAAATGAATTGATTCCCGGCTTAATATCTGGCCATTATGAGTGCATTTTATCAACCTAAATCCTGGCAAGCTGTTAGCAATTTCTATGTAAACCTGTTCCGCTTTTTTTAAATGTTCAAAATCATTTTCGTGGATATCATTAGTTTTTCCTACCCAATCTTCACGCGCTCTTTCATGGGCTAATTGAAAAGAAATTTCCGGCTCTACTTGTAAAATTATGGTTAAATCCGGTCGCGGAATTTCAAAAATTTTATATTCTAAATCATAGAGCCAGTTGAAAAAAACTTTTCTCTCTAGGGGGTTATCTATTTTACAACCTTGATGGCCTAAGCTGGCGCTCGTATATCTATTAGCGAGTACTATTTTTCCTTCGCCGAGCCATCGTTTTATTTTTTGACTGGCATCATAACGATCAACGGCATAAAAAATGGAGGCTTTGTAAGGGTCAACGGCATCAGCTTGGCCGTATTTTCCGGATAAGTATTCCTCTACTAAACCGGCTGACTTGGTATTGTATTGAGGAAAGTCGGCGACCGCCACTGCATAACCCTCTTCTTCCAGCTTAGCTTTTAGTAGGTTTAGCTGAGTGGTTTTGCCACTGCCGTCAGTGCCGTCAATGACAATAAATTTTCCGGATGTGTTTTCCATATGATTATTTATTTATTTCGGCGATTATCTTATCTATTTGCGCGTATAATTCTGCTAAGGTGCCGTCGTTGTTGAGACGATAGTTGGCATGAGAAATAACAATCGGGATTTCTCGTTCTGCTTCTTTCTGACAGTCATTTTCAAATTCGGCAAAAGTTTTCGTAGCATCGTCTTCATTTTCGTTTCGCAATTTTATTCTTTCATAGCGCAAATTGATATCTGCCTCAATACTGATTAATTTAAATTCCGGTAACTTGCTTAAATGAACAATATCATCCATTCTTCTGACACCGTCAACAATTACAATTTCGCTGTTATCATTTTTAGCATCAGCGGTAATAACTTTGGCTAAAATATCACTGCCGAAACGAGTGCGAAGATCAAGCGATAAGTCTTGCAGATGTTCTCGGGTAATCGGCAGATACAAACGATTTAAAATATCCCTTAAAACTGTCGAAAATTTATAACTGGTAGCACTGTAGTGTTCTTCAATATATTTTTTACTGACGTCTTTGCCGCTGGCAACCGGGCCAACTAGACCGATAATAATTTTTGACATAATTATTTAGTAGTAATGTCCGCTAAACCGCGGCGCACGTCCCAATCATCAAGATCTAAATCAACATAGAGTTTTAAATTAGGAAATTTTTCACTTAAAGCGGCATGCATTTTGTGAGCCACGCTGCGCAAGGAAGGATGGACGGTTTTATTTGATCTCAGCTCGGTGACATAAACTGCAGCGGGTAGTGGGAAACTAAAATAACAATCAACATTAAAACCCAGGGCAATGTAATATTGTTTTATTTCTGGTTCGGTGTTAAGAGCATCAATTTTTGTTTTTTGTTTGGCAATCAGTTCAATCGCTTCTGCGCGCATATCTTCCGGCAGTTGTTCTAAGTACCAAGAGGCGAAATCTAAATCAGTAGTGAGTAGTGGCATGCGACAAATACCGCTACGATGACGCTGAATATCGCGAAAAGAACCAAAGTCCAGAATAAATTTAAAATTACAAAGGCCCAAATCTCCTAAAAATACCGGCAGGCTAGTTTTTAGTGGTCGATTATCCAGTATTTCTTGATAGGGAGCCAAGTCTTCTAATTTAATGGTGCTGGAGAAAGAAAAATCTACCACTTGATTCGGTTTAAAATAGGTATATTTATTAACACAAGCTTCTCGATATTCCTCTTGTTCAGCGGTCGGTTGATGAGAAAAACTGTGTTCGTATTTTTCTTTTAATTTTTTTAAAATCATATCAGCATTGTCCCTCACCTCGGTTAACGGATGATGACGGAGAAGTGCCAAATGGTCCCAAGCTTGACGCAAGTTAGTGTGCCAGCTTAATTGAGTGGTTATGCCAGCCGGCAAAAAGCCGCGCATAATATCAAAACCGCGGGCGGCAATCGCTTTGCCATAGACAATCTCATTTTCATCTTCTCGGCGTGGATATTTAATCATTAAATATGCCTGTATTCGTTCTTGATTATCATTATAAAATTTCATCCAATTGTCCAAAACATCCTTAGACTCGGAACTTGCTAGAGGGTCAATAATAGCCCGGCTGCCCATATCTATATATCTAGTACTAGTTTCTTGACCGCTATAAAGTTGCCAGTCCTGAATCGCTTTATCACCAATAATACTGATGTCTTCAATAAAGATGGTGGTACTGCCACAATCAGCAATACTGGCATGACCATAGCCCACATAGAAAGTTGCCATGAATTTTCCCGAACCGCTTTGTTTCACCTTCTCCACATGTTCGGTTACGCTTTTAGGACTACGCGAATAAAGGGCCTGCATCATCGCCACGTCTTCGGGGCTGAACTCATCGTAGATAAAAATATTGGACATAGTTTAAAATTTAGTTAACTTAATATTTTGCCACATCATTTGATAAAAGTACATACTCCAGACCCGCTTCCTTAAAAATTTCACGACTTCTGGCTCCGGCTTGATAATCTTGAGCACAGACTACGCGTTTGATGCCGGCATTAATAATCATTTTGGCGCAGGTATAGCAGGGGGACATGCGGCAGTAAAGGGTCCCGCCTTCTAGCGCGATTCCCATGCGCGCCGCTTCGCAGATAGCATTCTGTTCAGCATGAGCAGTCCGAATGCAATGTTGAGTTTGCTTACCGTCTTCATGAGTCACAGTATGCATTTCATGGCCGACTTCATCGCAATGAGGCAAACCAACTGGTGCGCCCACGTAGCCTGTAGAGACGATACGTCGGTTGCGCGTAATTACACAGCCAGTACGTCCTCTATCACAAGAACCGCGACTAGCAACCATTTCGACAATTTTCATGAAATATTCGTCCCAAGAAGGGCGCTGGTATGGTTCTTGGACAGCATCGCTTTTAGGGGTTAATTTTTCTTCATTCATATTAAAATTATTTATTATAAGAATTAAAAAACTAGCACTTCTTTCTATACTCATTTTAGTATATTATTACAATAAAATAAATCTTGACAGAAGCTGATTTTGTGGCCTTAAGGCCTTTTAAAAAGTGTCAAAAGGGGTTAGAATGATAGTATAGTGAAATCCGAACTTATAATAATTTGTCTTTTTGCCCTATGTTAAACGAATTTAGAGAAAATTTGGCTAATAATAAAGAACTTCTTTTAAAAGTTAAGGTTTTCCCGCTTGCCTCTCGTAATGAAATAAAAGGCAAAATGGTTGATGGTACAATAAAAATTGGAATTAACGCCCCAGCAGAGGATAATAAGGCTAATAAGGCCTTAATTAAGTATTTAGCGGATGAGCTTGGTGTTCGGCGTTATCAGGTGGAAATAATCAGTGGCGCCCTTGATCGCTTCAAAGTGATAAGAGTCGGTCGCTAATTTACTATGGATCTATCTATTATAATTGTTTCTTGGAACGTTAAAGAAAAACTACGATCCAATTTAAAAGCTCTCTATCAATCGGAGGGTAATTTTAAATCCGAAATTTTTGTGGTTGATAATAATTCTCAGGATAATAGCGCCCGCATGGTCAGGGAGGAATTTCCCCAAGTTAAATTGATTAGCAATTCGGAAAACTTAGGTTTTTCTAAAGCTAATAATCAAGCTCTGCGTTTAGCGTCTGGCCGCTTCATTTTATTACTTAACCCTGATATGCGCGTTTTTAAAAATTCGCTGGTACAAATTTTGACTTGGGCAAAAGATAATCAACAAGCGACGGTTATTGGTTGTCGTCTAATTAATGATAAAGAGGAAATTGTTAAACAAATAAGAAAATTTCCTAGATTTTTTGATCAATTATTGGTAGTTTTAAAATTGCCTCATATTTTTCCGGGATTGCTTAATAAATATTTATGTTCTCGTTTTGATTATAGCCGGGACAGCCGAGTGGATTCTATCCGCGGCGCTTTCTTTTTGATAAACAAAGAAAATTATCAAAAAATAAGTGGTTGTTATCCCTATTTAGATGAACGTTATTTTATTTGGTTTGAGGAAGTTGATTTTTGTCGTCAAGTTTATCAGCTCGGTGGTGAAGTTTGGTATACGCCAGCGGCTAAATGTTTAGATTATGTTGGACAAAGTTTTAAGCAAGTGACCCGTTTGAAAACTCAGGTCTATTTTCGCGATTCTATGCTAAAATATTTTAAAAAATGGAAACCGTTATGGCAATCTAAAACCTTAGCCTTAGTCTGGAAATTGGTGGCAGTTTTTGTTAAATAAATATGAGTAAATTAATTGGAATTGTTTTAGTAAATTATCAAGATTACGCGGTCAGATTTTTATCAGCTTGCCGTGATTCTTTGCGTGCCCAAAATTATTCTGGAGCTAATTTTAAAATTTATATTGTTGATAATGCTTCTTCGGAAAAAAGTCAGGCTTACTTGTCGGCTTGTTACCCAGAAGCCAAGATTTTAGCAAGAATTGACGGCAATTATTGTGCCGCTAATAATTTAGGTTTTCAAGCGGCTATCAATGATGGTTGTGAATATTTAGTGGCGGTCAATATGGATACGGAAATGCCGCCCGACTGGCTAAGTGAATTAGTTTTAGCGCTTGATAATAATCCGGAAGCGGGAATGGCCCAGTCTAAAATATTATTATATCCTAAAACTGAAAGCGAGGCGCAAAATTTAAAAATTAATACCCTTGGTAATCGCTTGCATTTTTTGGGGTTTGGTTTTACTTCTAGCTATAAAGATGCGGATAGAGAAATAGATGGTTATCCTGAAATAAGTGGTTATGCCAGCGGTTGCTGTTTAATAATTCGCCAGGAAGTTTTTACGGCTGTTGCTGGTTGGGACGAAAGCTATTATATGTATCATGATGATATCGAGCTTAGTTTAAAAGTTCGCTTGGCGGGACATAAAATAATTTTAGCCCCGCAATCGGTGATTTTTCATAAATATGAATTTGCACGTAGCGTGCGCATGCTTTATTATATGGAACGCAATCGCTATTTATTGGTACTCAATTTTTATCCCCTTAAACTGTTGATATTTTTAGCACCAGCGTTTATAATTATGAGCTTGGGGATGCTAGTCTTTGCTCTTGTTAAGGGTTGGGTGGCCACCTGGTTTAAGGTATTTTGTTTTTTTCTCAACCCTTTAACTTGGATGCGTATTATAGCTATGCGCGTAAAAATTAAAAAAATAAGTCATATTTCTTTTTTGACACTTGTGTCGGATATGGAGAGTCAAATTGATTTTTCGGAAATCAATAATTCGCTTTTAAAATATATCGGCAATCCGCTTCTTAAAGTTTATTGGCGGTTCGCTAAAAAATTAATTTAATATGGATTTAGCAATCATTATTGTAAATTATAAAAGTAAACACAAGCTAAAAAATTGCTTAAGCTCTATTTTTAAAGCTGATTGGGAAAATATAAAATTAGAAGTAATCGTGGTTGATAATTTTTCCCAAGATAATCTAACTAATTTAGAAATTGAATATCCGAATCTACGGTTGATTATTAGTAAATGTAATTTGGGCATGGGTGGCGGCAATAATTTAGGGATCGCGGCCGCTAAAAGTGAATATATTTTGATTCTTAATCCAGATACAATTTTAGGCAAGGATTCAATCACGACATTGCTTATATATTTAAAAAATCACCCCGAAGTTGGTCTAATTGGCCCCAAGCTTCTTTATCCTGATGGTAGTTTGCAGTTATCTTGTTCTAATTTTCCCCAGTTTTTTATTCCAATTTTACGCCGAACTTTTTTAGGTGATTATTTTAAAAAAATTCGTGATAGTTTTACCATGAATGATTTTGATCATAATTCCATTAAAGAAGTTGACTGGCTGATGGGCTCTTGTTTGATGTTTAGAAAGAAGCAAGCTACGCCCACGGGCGAAGAATTCTGGCCACGCTTTGATGAGCGCTACTTTATGTATTTTGAAGATACTGATCTTGCACGGACTTTTAAAAGTAAGAAGCTTAAAGTTATTTATAATCCGGGCGCAGTAGTTATCCATGATCATGCACGGGAGAGTGCCAAGTATGCTTGGTATATTGCTATATTTACCGATAGATTAGCCTGGATTCATATTAGTTCTTGGATTAAATATTTTATAAAATGGGGTTTTAAATCCCGAATCTAAAAGTTAAAAATATGCAAAAAATCAGAAAAGCAATTTTTCCAGTGGCCGGTTTTGGTACTCGGTTTTTGCCGGCAACTAAAGCTCAGCCTAAAGAGATGTTAACTGTTGTTGATAAACCAGTTATTCAATATTTAGTAGAACAGGCGGTCGCGGCGGGAATTGAAGAAATAATATTTGTGACTGGTCGCGGTAAGCGCGCAATTGAAGATCATTTTGATTATTCATTTGAATTAGAAAAAACACTGGTAGAAAAAAATAAGCTCGATTTAGTTAAGAAGGTTCAAGAAATTGAGAACTTAGCTAAATTTTCTTATGTTCGTCAGCCAATTCCTCTTGGAGATGGTCACGCTGTCTTGTGTGCGGCACATTTGATTGATAAAGACGAAGCTGTTTTGGTTATGTTTGGCGATACTTTATATGATGCCGAAATTTCTCCGGTTAAACAAGTAATTGATGTTTATGAAAAATATGGTGACACGGTTATTGGTTTGTCGGAAGTAAAGCCGGAAGAAGTCAGTCAATTTGGAGTGATGGGCGGGATTGATTTGGGAGATGATGTTTACGAGGTTAGACAATTTATTGAAAAGCCTAAAATGAGCGAAGCGCCTTCTAATTTAGTGCAAGTCGGAATTAACGTTATTACCCCGGAAATAATTAGTATTTTGAAGAACATGAAACAAGGAAAATCCGGCGAGATTAGATTGGCTGATGCTTACGATGAGATGTTACAACAAGGACGTCCGCTTTATGGAAAAAAAATAACCGGCGAATGGTTAGACACCGGCAATAAGTTTAATTTTATTAAAGCGACTTTAAAATTGGGATTAAAAAATGAAGAAGTAAAAGATAGACTTCAAGAATTGATAAATGAACTCGCCAGCAAATAAATTTTATTGTAAGAGTAATTTATATAAACCAGATTGATTGTTAACTGTTGCTTGAAAGTATAATAAATTATTTTTTTCATCTAAGACCGGATAGTTAATATTTTCAACACGGGAGATAGAAGTGACTGTTCCAGTTTGTAGGTCAGCGGCACTTAAATTATTTGAGGTGGAAAAAATAAAGTAACGACCGCTACGATGCCAGATAATATTATTTATTACTTCACTAACCCGGGTTATCAGAACTGATTGCCCGGTTTTTATGTTAAAAGTATTTATTTCCCAGTCGCTGTTATAAATTATTTCATTGCTATTTAGCCAGGACCAGCTTTTAATTCCTTTAATAACGGTGGTATCTTTTATGGATGCGGAGTTAATAAGATATAGAGTTAAGTTTTTATCATCATAAAGACAAATGTAGTTGAAATCCGTTTGTTTAAAAGTATAGTTGCCGATCGTCGGTAATTCTAATTCCTCCAACTCAGTGCCAGTTTTAAGAGAATAGCTTTTTAAAATTATTTTGTTGTTGGTTTTAACAACCGCAAAAATTGTTTCTCCGCGGGGCACATAGCTTAAATAACTCTCACCCTTTAGGAGTACGGTGGCGGTTTTATTTCCAGATTCTAGACGATTAATGGAGTATAGATTTGAATAATAAATATGGTCGTCATCATCGCTGTAATACCAAGTAATAGCTCCGGCCCCTACTACAGTTGTTAAATCTAATATGCTGTTATTCCCTAAATCTAATATTTTACCGCCGGCAAAAAGTTTGTCGCTGTTTTTAATCCAGTGGCCATCAGTATTAGCATCGGCTTTTATTGGCAGCAAGCTATTATCTTTCAAATTAATTATTTGGCCACTCGTTTTTAGATAAATATATTTGCCATTTTCGTTAATTAAGGGTGCCGCTGGGTCGCTATTTAAAAATAGCGGTAAATCAGAACGAAAAAGATTAATATCTTCAGCAAAAGTCGTTTGTCCGGAGTCAATTTTTATTTTTTTCTCATAAGGCCAGTAGCCATCTCTTTCTAGACGTAAAGTGTATTCTCCCGGAAGGACATTTTTTATTTTATTAGGAGTTGTAATAAATTCTTTTTTAAATAAATTAAAAACGGCACCAGTTTGTTCCTTGCCGTTTAAAAAGATATAGGCATTTTTAGGAATTGTCGACACATTAAGCATGCCGGTCTTTTGTAAGAGACGATTAAATTTTAAGGGCCAGCTGAGATTAAATTTATAGCCGGAGGCGTATAGCGAGATTAGAATCGTCATTATTACAAAAACAATGACAAAAATATAAAATAAACAGTCTCGGATTTTTTTTGACATAAAAATTATTCTACGCGGCTAATATCAGCTCCGATATTTCTTAATCTAGCGTCTAATTTTTCGTAGCCACGATCAATTTGGTAGATATTATCTATTTCAGTTGTGCCTTCAGCGGCTAAAGCGGCAATGACTAGCGCGATTCCGGCGCGAATATCAGGACTAATTATTTTCTTGCCAAATAATCTTGTTGGTCCGTTGACGACAACGCGATGAGGGTCACACATGATAATATTGGCTCCCATTTGGGAGAGCATATCAGTCCAAATCAAGCGTCGGTCATAGATAGTTTCTTGAATAAGGGATATGCCATTCGCTTGGGTCATTAAAACGACGTAAGGCGACTGTAGATCGGTTGGGAAACCAGGATACTCGTGAGTCTTAATGCTGTAGGCCTTGATATTTTCCGATTTTTTAATTAATAACCAGTCAGCACCCATTTCGTAATTTACGCCAATTTTTTTAAATATCGCTAATAGATTTAAAATATGTTCGGGATTGCAGTTGGTAATTTTTAATTCTGATTTAGTAGCGGCGGCTAGTAGGGCAAACGATCCTGTTTCCATGCGGTCAGGAATTATCTGGCACTGGCCGGCTTTGATTTCAGCAGCTCCTTCAATAATTATAGTCGGCGTTCCGGCACCAGTGATGTGTGCCCCTTGTTTATTTAGATATTCAATTAAAGCCTCAATTTCTGGTTCCAGGGCACAGTTCTTTAAAATTGTGGTTCCGGGAATAAGACAAGCAGTCATTAATAAGCTTTGAGTACCGGTTACACTAACTGTAGGAAAGAAATAGTTAAAGCTGTGCAATTTTTTCGCACTAATATGATAAAATTTATCGCTAATTTCTACTTTAGCGCCCATTGCTTCAAATCCTTCAATAAAGAGGTCTATTGGTCTTCCAGCCGCGCCAATAACGCATCCCCCGGGATGAGGGAAGCTAACTTTGTTAAAACGCGCTAGAAGCGGACCGACAAACATGACTGAGGTTCTAAATTTGTCAGCAATTTTAGGATCTAATTCGGTTTTGCTAATGTTAGCCGTATTTATTGTTACCTGATTTTTAGTGCGTTTAATATCAGCCCCCAGGTCCATTAAAAGCTCTAAAGACTTATCAACACCATCTATTTCCGGTAAATTAGTAATAGTTATCGTTTCTTTTGATAATATGGAGGTAGGTAGCATTATTTGGGCGTTATTTTTAGCACCACCAACCGAAATTTCTCCGGCAAGAGATTTGCCGCCTTTAATTATGAATTTAGACATAAGTATTTATATTGACGAAATATTAATAAATAAGTGTTTATAGATTCCCATCTGAGGACAGACTATTAACATAACTATAAATCATTTATTGACATTTTTCAAATATTTGTATAATATGGACGTATTCAGAATAAGCTCTGATTTTTTATTATAAAAAACGCTGATTTAAAACTTAGACTTAGATTAGCGCGTTTACAAGACATATGTCAAAAATTGCAGTTATTAAAACCGGCGGCAAACAATATAAGGTCGCAGAAGGAGAAATTTTAAAGGTAGAAAAGCTAGCGGCCGAGAAGGGCGCTAAAATTAATTTGGAAACACTTTTAATTATTGATGGTGATAAAGTAGAAATCGGCCAACCAAGTTTGGGCGAGAAAGTTGAAGTAGAAATTTTAGACAGTGGTAAAGCCAAAAAAATTACCGTTGTTAAATATAAGAACAAAACCCGATACAAAAAAACTGTCGGCCATCGTCAACAGTTTACGGCCATCAAAGTTGCCAAGATTGCTTAAATTAAAATCAACTTTATAAAAAAAGAAACCGTTCCTATTGGGGAGCGGTTTTTTTGTGCGACCTTTTAATTTATTTCAGCCTTTGGCGCGCTTCTAATTTATTAATAAATAGATTTCTCTTATAAATTAGAATTTTTATTAGCGCCACTATTTTTTTAGGCATTTTTAAAACGTGCTTTTTTTGGGGCTTTAAATTGGCGATGATAAATAAAATTAATTCTACTCGACCAGCCGTCTTAGTGCTCCAAAATCCCACAACATAGAAAATGCCAAGCGCTAAAGCCGCAATAGAAATAATTATTAAAGTTCCCATTTTTAAACTCCTTTCGATTTATTTTTATTTTACTTCATTTCTAAACTTTAAAGCGCTCGAAAGCGTCGTTTCATCCGCATATTCTAAATCCGAACCCGCCGGTAAACCTTTAGCCAGTCTGGTTATTTTAATTTTATTTTTTAAAATCTTTCCTAAATATAAAGCCGTAGTTTCTCCTTCTAAGGTAAAATTCAAAGCCAAAATTAATTCTTTTATTTCTTCAGATTGAAGGCGTTTGATTAATTTATTAATATTTAATGTTTCTGGACCGACATCTTCAATCGTATTTATTAATCCCCCTAAAACAAAATACCGGCCATGGAATTGTTTGGTTGATTCAATGGCGTTTAAATCTTGGCTGTTTTCTATCACGCATAACGAGCCTTTGTTTCTGTTAGCATCCGCGCAAATTAGACAAGGACTGGATTCGGAAATTGCTAAACAAGAACGGCAGGTAGTTGTTTTTTGTTTTAATTCCTGAATGGCGGTCGCTAAACTTGCTAAACGTTCTTCGCTTTGATTTAAAAGATGAAAAGCATAACGCTCGGCAGTCTTTTGTCCTACGCTCGGAAGAATCGCTAAGCGATCTATTAAATTTTGTAGCGCTTGCGGATATTTCATGTCGCTAAAATATTAACTCCTTAATTTATTGTTAATTTATTGAGTTAACCCTGGAATACCACCCATATCTTGTAATTTTTTAGCCATTAATCTTTGCGCTTTTTTTACGGCTTCATTAAAACAGCCCTTTAAAGCGCTTTCTTGAGCCGTCTTGTCTAAGCCCCCCGCTAAAGTAATATTGGTAACTTCCATATTACCATTCATAACTATTTTAACACCATTTTTTTCTTCAGTAATAATTTCTTTGGCCAGAACGTCTTGAATGGTTTTAGCTTGGCTTCTTAAATCGCGAAATTGTTTTAATTTGCTGAACATATTATTTGTTTATTTTTTATTATTTATTTTTATTATAAATCATTTAGAACTCGGTGGGAATTACTTCTCCCGGTTGTTTAGCTAAACTTTTAAAGCTGACGGTATTTTCGTCAAAAAAGAGGTCAACTCGTCCAGTCGGTCCATTACGATGTTTAGCGATATGGATTTCGGCTTTATGTCTTTCATCTTGAGGTAAGTCGTTGGGATTAAAACTCCGATCAGCGGCTTTGCGATAAATAAACATTACGATATCAGCATCCTGTTCAATAGAACCAGAATCACGTAAGTGGGAAAGTTTTGGAATAGCAGGGCTAGTTTGTTCAACGGCACGAGATAACTGGGCAAGCGCTAAAATCGGAATATTTAATTCGCGAGCGATTGATTTTAGACCGCGACTAATTTCGGCAATTTCTTGAACACGATTATCACCGTATTTTCCTCGACCCTCCATAAGCTGTAAGTAATCAATCACAATTAAACCTAAACCCTTTTCCATTTGTAAGCGCCGGGCTTTAGCGCGGATTTCCATAATTGATAAGGTCCCAGAATCATCAATATAAATTGGTGCCTCGGCTAGCTCACCCATCGCCTGACCAATTTTGGCAAAGTCATTATCCTCTTCTTTGTCAGATAAGTTACCAGTACGCATTTTCCATAAACTGACATTAGCTTGAGAACAAAGCATGCGATCAACTAATTGCTCTTTACTCATTTCTAAGGAAAAAATGCCAACGCCTTCTTTGCTCTTTATGGCCGCTTGGCGCGCGATGTCGAGCGCAAAAGACGTTTTACCAACTGAAGGCCGGGCGGCCAAAATGATTAAATCAGATTTTTGTAGTCCGGCTAGAAGATGGTCTAAGTCTGGAAAACCAGTTGATAAACCGCGCAATTTACCACTTTGTTTATGAAGATCATCAATGCGTTCAAAAGCATCAGTGAGCAGATTGTCAATCGGCATGAAAGCGTTTTTTAGATATTTCCGAGAAACACCAAAAACTTTTTTTTCAGTTTCATCTAAAATTTCATCAATATCTCTTTCTTCATTAAAGCTGATATTGGAAATTTCGGCAGCCGCTTGCTGTAGTCTTCTGAGAGTCGCTTTTTTTTGAATGATGTTGGAATAGTGAACAATATTGCCGGAGGTCGCTACCATGTTGGAAAGTTTGGCCAGATAACTGCGGCCACCAACCGTTGTTAACTTCTTTTTATCCTCTAAACGATTAGAGGCAGTGATGATATCTATCGGTTCTTGATTGGCATATAACTCGCGCATTACCTCAAAGATTATTTTATGCCCGTCACGATAAAAGTCTTCGGCGGTTAAATTATCCGCTACCTTAACAATGGCGTCTTTATCGATTAAGAGAGCTCCCAGGAGCGATTCTTCCGCTTCCAGGCTATGAGGTGGTACTTTTTCTAGTAGTTCTTGTTCTTTAGGCATAGGTTGGATATTGAAAATTAGAATCTTTGCCTTCCTATCTTAACTTACTAGGTTCTTTTTTTCAAGCGAAGTTAGAACACAATTTGTGCGCTTGTTTTCCACACTAATAATAACCAAAAACCGTCAAGTAAATGACGGTTTTTTATTGAGTACTGAGCCGACTGTCGGGCTCGGACCGACGACCTGCTGTTTACAAAACAGCTGCTCTACCAGCTGAGCTAAGTCGGCTAAACTTAACATAGTTAATATAAAAGATTTTTTTTAGTTTGGCAAGGGGGCGCGAAAATAGTTGGTGGAAAGACTTATTTTGGGTCTTTTTGATGATTGTAGAACACGGTAGTCGAATCCCACCCTCTCCGCACTAAGATAAAAATAAGGTTAAGCCTTATTTTTTGGTGCCAAAAAGTTCCAAAGTTGGACAGGGAGTAAGCAAATAATTTATACAAAATATAATTTTTTTTACTAATGTTATTAAAAAAATTAGCCGTTCCAAAGTAATGTTTTTATTGATTATTTAAGGTTTTTATGATAATTTATAATTATAATAAGATAAGCTAAATATTATGTCAGCAGACATTTCATTGTACAATACACACCCTAATAAATATAATGATATACAAAACCTAAGACCTGATTATAAGAAAGCAATTGAAACAACCGTAGAACTAGCCATAAAATATATGGATGGCAAAAATGCCGTATCGATAGCAGATTTTTGTGGCGGAACAGGCGCTATAACAAAAAAGATTGCCGACATAATTAATATAGATAAAGCAAAGATAATTGATATCAATCAAGATTTTTTAAATATTGCGCAGAAGGCCGATATTAAAGTTAAAAAACTTGAGGCATCTTGTTCCGACATTCTTGATATTAAATTAGACAAGGAATATGATCTTATTTTGTCTGTATTTGCTTACCACCACGTCCCAGACGATAAAAAGGAAAAATATTTAAAACAAGTTTTAGATGGACTCAAAAAAAATGGTATTTTAGTTTTAACAGAAATCTATCTGCCTAACAAAGAAATTACACTTGAATATTATCAT
>DASROX010000025.1:0-35907 GCA_035646675.1 Saccharimonadales bacterium (SeqCode) | reverse complement strand
ATCTAATCCCATTCGCTCCCCACGCTTTCGTCCACTGAGTGTCAGAACTGTCCTAGCAAACTGCCTTCGCATTTGATGTTCTTGCTGATATTAATGGATTTAACCCCTACACCAGCAATTCCGTTTGCCTCTTCCAGTCTCTAGCCTATCCATCTCTTCCGCTGGCTCTGGGTTGAGCCCAGAGATTTAACAGAAGATGCGACAAGCCACCTACGGACGCTTTACGCCCAATAAATCCGGATAACGCTTGGGGCCCTCGTATTACCGCTGCTGCTGGCACGAGGTTAGCAGCCCCTTATTCATCAGTTACCGTCATTGTTTCGTCACTGATAAAAGCACTTTACACTCCGAAAAGCTTCTTCGTGCACGCGGCGTCGCTCCTTCAGGCTTTCGCCCATTGAGGAAGATTCTTGACTGCAGCCTCCCGTAGGAGTCTGGGCAGTGTCTCAGTCCCAGTGAGTGGGGTCATGCTCTCGCACCCCATACCCGTCGTAGCCTTGGTGAGCTATTACCTCACCAACAAGCTGATAGGCCATAGGCTTCTCCTTAAGCGCCGGAGCTTTAATTAAAAGACTTGTGTCTTTTAATACCATCGAGTATTATCCTCGCTTTCGCAAGGTTATCCTCGGCTTAAGGGTAAATTGCCAATGTGTTACTCTCCCGTTTGCCATGCCTGTATTGCTACAGACATTCGACTTGCATGCCTTAGACACGCCGCCAGCGTTCATCCTGAGCCAGGATCAAACTCTCTAAAAGTTGATTGACTCTAATTTTGAAGATTCTTACGAATCTTCTATATAAGATTCCGTTTTTAAAACGGACAAAATTTTTGTTATCCGAATCGATGCCAATTAGCATCAAAATTAACCATCACCATGATTGTTTCGTACTATTGATTTTTTAAGGTCCGAGATAGACAGAAAAAAACAGAGATAATAAAATTTATCTTGTTTTGTATTCTCTATATTCTGTTTTATTTTTAATAACCCCATTTTATACTAATAAAAAACGTCTGTCAAGAGGTGATTTTAAGCCTTTATTTTATTTGACTTTTAGCTAGTTTTAAGATATAAAGTAATTATAATAAACAGTAAAAAATAAACATGCGTATTAAATTCCATCGGGTTGAACGAAAAGAAGAACCGACTTTCAGGTCTAATTTACAAATTAAAGTTCCGGAGGTTTTTTTAATTGATGAAACTGATGAGGCAATTGGTAAAATTACGATTGAGGAGGCTTTGAAGCTCGCTCAAGATGCCGAGTTGGATTTAGTAGAGGTTAATCCTAAGGCTAATCCGCCGGTAGTTAAGATTGTTAACTTGAATCAGCTTAAGTATGAAAAGGAGAAAATGGCCCATAAGCAAAAAATGCAACAGAAGAAAGTAGAGACTAAAAATATTAGATTGTCTTTTCGAATTAGTGAGCACGATTTAAATATGCGCAAAGAACAGGCCGAAAAGTTTTTGGCCAAAGAAAACAAAATCAAAGTAGAATTAATACTAAAGGGTCGCGAGAGACAGTATCCTCGAAAAGCGGCCGAAATAATTAATGGTTTTTTGGCCAGACTCCAAGCCAATACTGAATTAAAAGCCGAAGTTGAACAACCCTTGACAAATCAAGGTGGAAGATTTACTATGATACTAATCAATAAAAAGTAAAAAAATCCTAAATTCAGGTAATTACCTGTTTTTTTAATCTGGAATATATGCCAAAAATAAAAACGCATAAGGCAACTGTTAAACGTTTCAAAAAAACTGGAAATGATAAGTTAATACAAAGAAAGGCTGGTCAAGATCATTTTAATTCTCGAGAAACTGGTAATACCGGTAGACAAAAAAGACTTGATATTTCTACTACCAAGACTTTAACGAGAACCATTAAAGCCCTTACCCCTTATAATTAATCCTAATTTCTACTAGATAATATGCCTAGAGTAAAACGTGGCGTTAACCATGTCAAAAAAAGAACAAAATTGTTAAAGGCCGTTAAAGGTTATAAATGGGGCCGAAAGAATTTAATTAGATTAGCTAAAACTGCCAGAACTAAGGCGGGAGCTCATGCTTTTGTTGATCGCCGCAAAAAGAAAAGAACTATGAGAGCTTTGTGGCAAATAAAAATTGGTGCTTTTGTTAGAGAACATGGTTTTTCCTACTCTCGTTTTATCGATGCTTTAAAAAAGAACAACATTGATGTTGATCGGAAGATTTTTGCTGATTTAGCCGTAAACAACAAAGAGGCGTTTATCGCCATTATAAATAAAATAAAGCAGTAATATATGATTTTCTGGTTTAAAATAGCTCAAATCGTTATCGCTATTGTTTTAACAACAGTTATTTTGCTACAGAATCGCGGCGGCGGTGTCGGCGGGGTGTTTGGTGGCGGCGGTGGCGGAGTTTATTTAACCAAAAGAGGACTAGAAAAAAAATTACATATCCTCACCATTATATTAGCCGCTCTTTTTGTGCTCGTTTCTTTGAGCACTATTTGGATAAAAGCTTAAAGCTTAAAGTGTGTCTTCACTGAAAAGTAAAATTATTTCGTATTTTACAAGGGGGTATCAGGTCCTTTCTCTTTTTGGTATCAAGAGGAAGGGGCAAATTAGTCAGTCAGAAATAGATAAAAAATTAGTCTATTCCCTTTCTCCTCGTAAAATTCCCACGGGCAGTCAATTTAAGTATTTGCCTAAATTTTTAAATCCTAAAGAATATTTATTCATTAAGATTTTTGGGTTGTTGGCGATTATCAACATTATTTATCTGGGAACGGTTTTTGTTCGCGGGCATCTTCAATACACCCCGGCCTATGGTGGGGTATACACTGAAGCGATTGTTGGTTATCCCAAAACAATAAATCCGCTTTATGCTGCTAGTCGAGATGTGGATAATGATTTAAGTCGTTTAATTTATTCTAGCCTTTTTAAATACGATACTACCGGCGTCATTATTTCTGATTTAGCAACTAGCTATCAAGTCTCTGACGATGGTAAGGAATACACTGTTGTTTTACAGGAAAACGCTAAGTGGCATACCGGAGAAGCGGTTACTGCCGATGATGTGATTTTCACTCTTAATTTAATTAAAAATGAAAATTATCGTTCATCGTTAAGAATGGAACTTATTAATGTGAGCGCGGAAAAAATTGATAATAAAACTGTTAAGTTTATTTTACCAGAAGCCTATGCGCCCTTTTTAGAAATGTTAACTTTTGGGGTAATGCCTAAAAGTATTTGGGAAAATATTAGTCCGGATGCCGCTAGTTTAACTGATCTCAATTTAAAGCCTATTGGTTCTGGCCCCTATAAATTTAAATCATTAATTAAAAGCAAAAGTGGTGATTTGAAAGAATATCATTTAGAGGCTAATGAAGATTATTATGGTCAGAAACCATATATTAAAAATATTATTTTTAAATTTTTTGCCGACTATATTGAAGCCATTAAAAGTTTTGACAATAATCAGCTTGATGGTATAAGTTATTTACCTTTTGATTATCGGAGTGAACTTTTAGTTAAAGATTCCGTTAATATGTTTGAACTTGTTCGTCCGCAAATTGTCGGAATTTTTTTCAACCAGGATAAAAATAAGGCTTTAGCCGATAAAGATGTAAGAGCAGCTTTAGCGAAGGCGCTTGATAAAGAAGGTTTAATCAATGATATTTTTTCCGGAGTTTATCAATTAGCTGATAGCCCTATTTTAAAAAATAGCCCTTACTATAATAATAATGTTACTCGTTACAATTATTCTGTTGAGGAGGCAAAGGCCGGGTTAGGCGATAAATTAACCAAGTTGGTATTAACGGTAATTGATTTAAATAGCAATGTCGCTGTGGCCACTAAAATTCAAACGGATTTAGCGATTGTCGGCGTGGGAGTAGAATTAAAAATAATTCCTTTAGAGCAGGCCGCGACAGTTATTAAAAATCGTGATTTTGAAGCTATCCTTTATGGTCAAGCAGTTGGTGGTGATCCTGATGTTTTTGCTTTTTGGCATTCTACTCAAATTGGTTCCAAAGGATTAAATATTGCCGGATATAGTAACGAAGAAGTTGATACATTATTAATTGAAGCTAGAAGTAATGTTTCTGGGGCTGATAGAAATGCTAAATATCAGCGTTTTCAAGAAATCGTGACCTCAGAAATTCCTGTTATTTTCTTATATTCGCCAACATATACTTATGTTCAGAGAAAAAAGATCAAAGGTTTTAATGGCCAGGCCATAATTGAACCGGCTGATCGTTTTAGCCAAATCTCTGATTGGTATATTAAAACTCATAAAAAATTGACCTGGTAATATTACTCAGGCTCAAATAACTCATAAAACTTAATACAAAACACATGTTTGTAAAGAATCAGAATGATCCGACGAATTCGTCGAGAAGAAATTTTGTTAGTAATTCTTCGCGTCGCGTTGAAACTAGTAAAATCGTAAAAGTTGTTACCACTCCCGCCCCAGTCGCCGGGAGACAAGTTACTAAATTAAGGGCACCTAGACCGAAATTTGTGTCTAATTTTAAATCGGCACCGAGCGGTTCGGGTTTAAAAATTTGTCCGCTTGGCGGGCAAGAAGAGGTTGGTCGTAATTGTACCGTTTTTGAATATGATAATGATATCATTATTCTGGATATGGGCTTACAGTTCGCCGATGAAGATATGCCGGGTATAGATTACATTATTCCTAATGTTGCTTCTTTGCGCGGTAAAGAGAAAAATATTCGGGGCGTTATTTTTAGCCATGGACATCTTGACCATATTGGTGCGGCGCCAATTTTATTGGAACAGCTGGGTAATCCGCCAATAATTGGCAGAAAGTTGACCTTAGCGATGATTAAGCATCGTCAGGAAGATTATAAGCGCGGGACAACTAAGAATTTAAAAACTATTACTATTGATTCCATCGATCAAAAGATAAGTTTGGGAAAATTCCAAATTAGTTTTTTTAAAGTTGAGCATTCCATCATTGATGCTGTCGGAGTTATCATCCAAACTCCACACGAAACCGTAATTCATCCCGGTGATTGGATGATAGAAGGCGACCCCATGGAGGGCGGAGTTGTTGGTTATGAAGAACTGGCTAAATTACCTTCCCCACGTATTTTGATGTTGGAAAGTCTGGGAGTTGCTTATTCTAAAGAAAGAATTCCGATTAAAACTAGCCAAGGAAACCTGGAAAAGTTAATTAGCGAGGCTCCCGGTCGAATAATTATTGGTACTTTCGCTTCCCAATTAGAACGCATTACCAGCTTGTTGGAATATTCTGAAAAAATAGGCAAGAAAGTTATTCTTGATGGTTATAGTATGAAGATGAATGTTAAAATTGCTCAGGAATTGGGTTATATCCCCGCGCATAAACAAACCTTAATTCCGGTAGAAGATATCAGTAAATATCCGGAAAATAAAATTGTCGTTATTTGTACTGGCGCCCAAGGAGAATCTAATGCGGTGTTTTCTCGAATTGTTAATGGTAACCATCGTTACATAAATATTAAAAAATCTGATGTCGTTCTTTTTTCTTCTTCAGTTATTCCTGGTAATGAACGTTCAGTGCAAAAAGTTAAAGATTTAATCTATCGTTTAAGTGATCACGTTATTCATAGTAGCATTATGGATATTCATTCTGGCGGTCACGCTAATATTGATGATATTAAAAAAATCTTAAAACAAATTAAACCTGATTATTTTTTGCCGGTTTATGCTAATCACTATATGTTGGTAGAGGCAAAAAAATTAGCCATCCGTGAAGGCCTTCGGGAAAATCAAGTTTTTGTGCTTGATAACGGTAATATTATAAAATTTCAAAAAGGTCGCGAACCCGCAGTTTTAAAAGAGAAAGTGAATACTGATTATGTGATGGTTGACGGGCTTGGTATTGGTGATGTTTCGGAAATTGTATTGCGTGACCGGCGGATGATGGCTGATGATGGCATGATTGTGGTTATCGCCACCATTGATGCCAAGACGGGAGCAATTATTGGTAATCCGGATTTAATTTCTCGCGGCTTTGTTCATATGAAAGAAAATCGTGATTTGATTGAGAAAACGAGAATGAAAGTAAAGCAAATTGTGAAAGATAAAAATCCGACCACTGCCGCTGATGATGATTATATTAAAAACAAAATCAGAAATGAAATTGGACAATTTTTATTCAACGCTACTAAGCGTCGTCCGATGGTTTTGCCGGTAGTCATTAAAGTGTAAGTAAATAACTAACTTTAGTAATAAAAAAATCCCGGTAAACGGGGTTTTTGTTGTTTATAAGTTGTGCATAAAACTCTTGACAAACAATTTACGGTGTGCTATATTAATAAGTCGTCTTTTAGTGACGATTTTTGTTGAAGATATTTACAAAGGCCGTTTTAAACGGGACAGGCACGACAAGCATAGGAACGCTCTTCCTAGGATTTTCCGGCTTTTAGCTCGAAAGTCCCTAGAAGAAGTTTTTTTGCCTCCCCGTTTAAGTCGGTCTTTTTTATTGGAATAAACGATCTCGACCAACAATAACACTCACCTTATCTATATCTACACCCACCTCTATCGGAGTTTTAACTTCAATTACGCCGTCAATTAATAATTGTTCGGTGGCATTAGTAATTACAAATTTATTTAATTTTAAAAGGGTTTGATCTTTCCTTCTGGTAGTAATAATAATATCTAGGAGTCCGTCATGAGGATTGGAAGCAATTAAGTTAGCCTTATTGCTCAACAGATTAATAATTCTAACGGTTCCCTTTTCCTCAATTTCTAAAGAGTAATCACCAAGATCAATTGTTGTTCCAGCGCTCTCAATAGTAGCCTCATTTAAAAAGTAATGATTACCAACTAGTCCCAAGTCTATCTTTTCTATTCGTCGCGCGAGGAGAATATTACAAGCCCCTTCTTCGTTTTTAATACCAAAAGAAGCGGCAATTGAATTATCACTACCGATTGGAATAATTCCCAACAACGTTTTCTTCTGGAAATCGCCATAGATATCAGTATCAATAATGGCCCCAATTATTTTGTTGACTGTTTGATTATTGCCGACAGCGACTATTGTTTTAGCACCTAACTTTATTTCATTTTGAATAGTCCCTTTGATGTTTTTAATACCGCCCAGACGGATGATTTTTCCATTTAACCCTAAGTCGGTTAACCTGATTTCCATGCGGTTTACGGCTTTACTATATTTACTCTTATTCAAATAGTCATCATAAATATAAACGTGCATAGAGGTTTTATGAATAGGTGATTATTCTTCCGTTAATTTATTTTCTTTCCCATCTTCTTTTTCGGCTGTCTTCTTACTAGGCTCACCAGTAGATAGAAGTTGGCCATTGATGATAGCTCCCTTTTCAATTGATAATTCACCATATTGAATATCACCATTTATTTTAGCCGTGCTGCCGAGCGATAAATAATTTTTTATTTTAACGCTCCCCTTCACTTCACCGTTAACAATTAAATCCTTCGCTTCTACGCTGGCAATAACTTTAGCCTTCTCTCCGATGAAGATACTAGCATCAGTCTTAAGAGAGCCCTCTAAGGCCCCTTCAATGATAATGTTTCCCTGTCCATGAAAATTGCCCTTCACTTTTATCGAGGCTCCAATCACGGTTTCCGCGTCTTTGAATTTTTCCAGCTTGTTTTCTCTATTGAACATATATTTAAAGGTGAATAATAGTCTAACTAACTATTATTCTAGTTTAATATTACCCACTTGTCAAAGAAAATATTTGAAAAACAAGAAGTTTTAGTATAAGATGAAGTCAGGCTAATTCACTAGTTACAATTGTTTCCATCAGATTATCCTTTTTTAAGTTCCCATGGTTCAATGGATAGAACAAGAACCTCCTAAGTTCTAGATCCAGGTTCGACTCCTGGTGGGAACACATAGTTGATATGTTTATTGTTTTTTGTCAAGGCATTGACAAGAAACCAGAATATTGTTATTTCCCCGCTCTTGACAATAATTATGGGTTCGCTATACTTTTATGGTAGCTTTAGGCATATTTATTGGTTTTGTCTCTCTTTGTTCCTCAAGGAACATATCCTATAGTTAAAATAAATATTTGTTCCTCAAGGAACATTTATACAAGAAAGGGCCATTAGCTCAGTTGGCTAGAGCGCTTCCATGGCATGGAAGAGGTCAAGGGTTCAAGTCCCTTATGGTCCACTAAAATGAAAACTCTGTGAAAGCAGGGTTTTTTATTTTAGGATTACGTTTTATGGGACTTGAACTAGTTGGAAGCGAGACATGAGTCGAGTCGGAAGACGAGGCGAATCAGCGAGCGTCGGACGACCTTCTGGGAGCAGGTCGGGCGCCAACTCTGGACGAGTGCTGTCGCCGCACTTCTGGCGGCGACAAGCGAGATGAGTCCCTTATGGTCCACTAAAATGAAAACCTCGCCAATGCGAGGTTTTTGTTTACTTATTTGTTGAATGTTATATAATGTAAGCATAATTATTTATTATTAGTTGGTAAAAATATGAAAATAGTCATTTGCGGGAGTATGACTGCCGCTAAAGAAATGCTGGGCGTTAAAACTAAGCTTGAAAATTTGGGGCATGAAGTTATACTTCCAGAGTTTACTGAAGAATATGCCGATATGGAAACAACCGATAAAATTCATAGCGAATCTGCTAAAAATAAAGTCGAATATAATCTGATTAAGGGTTATTTTGATAAAATTAAAGAGGGAGATGCTATTTTTGTTGTTAATACAGAAAGAAAGGGAATATCTGGATATATTGGGGGTAATTCCTTTTTAGAGATGGGATTTGCCTTTGTCCTTAATAAAGCTATTTATTTATTGAACGATATTCCGGTAATGGGGTATCAAGACGAATTAGAGGCTATGAATCCGATTATTATCGGTAATGAATATTCAAAAATAAAATAAATTACTATATGACCAAACGAATATTTATAGTACACGGTTGGGGTGGCTTGGCTAATGAGGGTTGGTTGGGTTGGTTAAAAAAGGAACTCGAGGTTGCCGGATATTTAGTTTTTGCTCCTCAAATGCCAAATACCAATGAACCACAAATTAAAACATGGGTTGAAGCTATAATCCAGTCGGTGGGAGTGGTAGATAATAATACTTTCTTTATCGGACACAGTATTGGCTGTCAGGCAATTGTTCGTTATTTAAGTCAGTTGCCAGGCGGAGAAGAGATATCAGGTGGAGCGGTTTTTGTGGCCGGATTCTTTAAAAGATTAACAATGACTGATTTTGATGATAAATCTAAAGAGTTAACCAGGGAATGGCTCAACACTTTAATTGATTTCAATTTAGTTAAGAAACATCTTATCAAAAGTTTAGCGATATTTTCTGATAATGATCCATATGTTCCGCTTGATAATCAAGAAGATTTCAAAGAAGGTTTAAACTCCGAAGTTATTATTGAACATGAGCAGGGTCATTTTTCTGGTTCGTCTGGTTTACTAGAATATCCGAGTATCTTAAAAAATATAAAGGTCTTTATAGGCAATTAGAAGGCGTGAAAATATTATAAGCTATCGTTTATAAGGGCAGAGGAAAAGTCTACAAAAATGTGGACTTTTCTTTTTTATTTGGCTAATATTAAATAAAATATTTCTGTGAGAAAGCTGTGGACAACATGTTACTATTGTGTTTTATTTTTCTAGTTTTACTTATTTAGAATATTAATTTTTAATAAAGATGTTTATTATTATCTTTGTTTGCTTTTAAAATTTAAAAACTTTATAATGGAGTTATCATTAATTAATTTTTCACCGTTTTAATGGTGTAGTCCTTGTTTTATGTATGACATTATAATTATTGGATCCGGCCCCGCCGGAATGACTGCTGGTATATTTGCGGTTAGAAGGGAAATGAAAACTTTAATCATTGGCAAAGAAGTTGGCGGCCAATTAGTCTGGGCTAATGAAATTGAAAATTATCCCGGATTCGAAATGATTAAAAGTTTTGAACTTATTCAAAGAATTCAACAACAAACTGAGAAGGCTGGCGTTGAATTTAAGGATGATGAAGTTAAGCGGATTGAAAAGGCGCCCGACGGAACCTTTATTTTATATACTAATCGCGAATCCTTTACTGCTAAAACGGTAATTGTAGCTATGGGATTATCGCCGCGTCGTTTAGCTGTTCCGGGGGAGATTGAGTTTAACGGACAAGGAGTCTCTTATTGTGCTAATTGCGATGGGCCTTTTTATAGAAATAAGCGCGTAGCAATCATTGGTGGCGGAAACTCAGCCTTGGATGCCGCTGAACTTATGTCAAAAATAGCTTCTCAGGTTTATCTTATTCATCGTAATGAGGCTTTTAAGGCTTTTGATACTTTACTAGATGAGGTTAAGAGTCGCAAGAATGTGGAAATAATCTTAAATTCGGAAATAAAGAATATTTCTGGAAATGGTAAGGTAGAAAAAATTATTGTTTTAGATAGACAAACTAATCTAGAGCGAGAGATAGAACTAGATGGAGTTTTTGTGGAGGTTGGGCGGATTGCCAGCACTGATTTAGTTGGTGAATTTGTTGAGCGTAATGAAAAGAATCAAATTATTGTAAATAAAAATATGGAGACTAAAACGCCTGGGCTTTTTGCCGCTGGCGATGTAACTGATTGCACTTTCAAGCAGATTCCTATTGCCATGGGAGAGGCGACAACCGCCGCTTTAATGGCTTATCAATATATTCAAATGAAGGCTTAACTGCTATAATAAAGATATAATTAATTTTTATATTTTTATTTATATATGGGACTTAAAAAAATAAATTTAGTCGCTGCTGATATGGGTTACGGTCACCAACGTGCCGCCTACCCCTTGTTAGATTTAAGTGGCGGGGAAGTAATTACTATCAACGATTATCCGGGAATACCTGACTGGGAGAAAAAATATTGGATAAACAGCTTGCGCTCCTATGAAAAGGTTTCGCGTTTAAATAAAATTCCAGTTTTTGGTTCGGTGGTATTTGCAGTCATGGACGCTTTTCAAAAGATTCATGATTTTTATCCTTTTCGCGATCTTTCGCGACCAACTGTTCAGCAAGAATATTTTTTTAAGTTTATCAAAAAAGGATTAGGCCAGACTTTGATTGATAAATTAAATAAAAATAAGCTTCCTTTTGTAACCACTTTTTTTGTCGCTGCTTATATTGCGGAATACCATAATTATCAAGGTGATATTTATTGTATTATTTGCGACACCGACGCTTCGCGTGCTTGGGCACCGCTTAAGCCAGCACTTAGTAAAACAAAATTTTTAGTTCCCAGTGAAAAAGTTAAAACCAGATTTTTAATGTATGGAGTTAGGCCGGAAAATATTATTGTTTCCGGTTTTCCTTTGCCTAAAGAGAATGTCGGCGCGCGCCAAGAAATTATTAAACAGGATTTGGGGGCGAGAATTAACCGGCTTGATCCATCCGGAAACTATTCAACTATTTATAAATCTCTACTCTCTTCGTTTAATTTTAAACAGGATAAAACCAAACGCCCTTTGACTTTGATGTTTGCAGTTGGTGGCGCGGGAGCGCAAAAAGAAATCGGCGCTTTAATATTAAAAAAATTAACACCAAGCATTAAAGCTAAAAAAATTAATTTTAATTTAGTTGCTGGTAATCGCTCTGAGATTAAAAATTATTTTCAAGAGAATATCAAAAAAAATCAATTAAAAGAGGGGAGTGGCGTCAAAATAATATTTGCTCCCGATAAATTAAAATATTTTAAGATATTTAATTTAGCTCTCCGAGAAACCGACATTCTTTGGACTAAACCTTCGGAATTATCTTTTTATGCCGCTCTGGGTTTGCCAATTATTATGTCATCCCCGGTTGGTAGCCAAGAGGATTTTAATCGTGAATGGTTGCTCAATATTGGTGCGGGTATTGATAGTCCTGAAGCGGAATTTGTGGATGAATGGTTGCCTGATTTACTAGCCTCCGGACGTTTGGCCCGAGCCGCGGTAGACGGTTTTTTAAATGCTAATAGTTTAGGGGCTTACGCGATAGAAAAAATATTATTAAAGAAAAAATAGCTTATGACTTGGTTGCCGGTAGCGCTTAGCGCTTATCTATTTTTAGCTGTTGCTAATCTGCTGGATAAATTTTTAGTAGATAATGTTTTAAAAAATAGTAAAGCTTATGCCTTTGTCGCTTGTACTTTAGGCGCTATTATTATTTTAATTGCTCCTTGGTTTTTGAAATGGCCAGGAGCTTTTTTATTTTTCTTTAATTTATTTACTGGAGCCATTTTCGCGATGGCGCTCTGGTTTCTTTATGAAGCTTTAAGAAGAGGCGAGGCGGCCAGAATTTTAGTTTTTATTGGCGGCTTAACACCCATTTTTTCTATTGCCTTCTCTATTTTGTTCTTCAAGGAAACTTACTCGCTTAATAAGTGGCTAGGAATGTTTTTTCTTTTATTGGGAGTCTTGGTAATTGCTTTTTTACCTCAGGAAAGAAGTTTTTTAACACGCGTAATGAATAAATTAAAGCTTCAAGTTAATCTTAATAAAAGCGGATTATTGTTTGCTTTGTTGTCGGCTTTCGCTTATTCCAGCTATTTTATTGCCACTAAATATGCTTATGCTGATCAACCGTTTTTAAGCGCTTTTGTTTGGAACCGAATCGGCGCCGCCTTATTTGTCATGTTATTTTTATTTAATCGTAAAGACCGTCAAGCAATTTCCAACTTATTTAAAAAATCCAGTCCTAATAAAAGTAAGAGCTTAGTTATTTTTAATCAAGCTTTAGGAGCTTCGGGCTTTATTTTACAAAATTACGCTATTTTTCTAGGATCAGTGGCCATTGTTAATGCTCTTCAGGGTGTACAATATGCCTTTTTATTAGTAATCAGTGCTATTTTGGCGGCGTTGGCCCCTAAACTTTTAAAAGAAACTTTTTCTTGGCGAATAGTTTTTCATAAATTCGCCGCCGTTTTTATTATTGCCCTCGGTTTATATTTTTTAACTATATCTTCATCTTAATTAATTCCAATTTATAAAGTATGCCTAATTATCAAACCAATAGTTCTCCGGAGAATAAACAAAAGAAACCAAAACTTAAATCTATGATTTGGTTTATTGGATTAGGGCTCTTAGTATTATTTTTAATCTATATTTTTAAAATTGCTCATCATTATCCTAAAGATATAAATTTGCAAGCCGATTCTAGTCTTTTTGGAACAACTTTTTCAACTAAGTTTTCTAAGGAATTAGGCTTAGATTGGAAGGAGGTTTATCTAGCTACGCTTGATGAGCTGGGGGTAAAACAAATTCGCATTCCAGTGTATTGGGATGAAATTGAAAAAATTGAAGGTACTTATGATTTTTCTGATTATGATTATATTTTTGCCGAAGGGGCCAAGCGTAATGTTAAATTTATTATTAGCGTTGGTCGGCGGATACCACGCTGGCCAGAATGTCACGCACCGGCTTGGATAAATTTAAAAAGTGATATTGGTGCTAGAGTAGCTACCGTGGAAATGATTAAAGAAGTCATTAATCGCTATAAGAATAATCCTAGCATTGAATATTGGCAGGTAGAAAATGAAGCTTTTTTAGGAACTTTTGGGGTTTGTCCAGCTTCTGATTCCGGATTTCTTGAACAAGAAATAGCGCTAGTTAAATCACTTGATAATCGAAAAGTTATTATTACCGCTTCGGGAGAACTTGGCACTTGGACTAAAGAGGCTAAAATTGGAGATATTTTTGGCAGCACTTTATATCGTACGGTCTATAATAGTTGGTTTGGTTTTTTGAAATATCCACTTCCTACTTCTTATTATAAATTAAAGACAAAATGGGCTGGCATAAAACCGGAGAATTTTATGATTGTTGAGTTGCAGACAGAACCTTGGGTGGCAAAAGGTGATATGAAGCAGTTAACTGAAAAACAAATAAAAAAATCGATGAGTATCGATCAATTTAAAGCTAATATTCAGTATGCGATTAATTTAAAACCGGAACGAATTTATTTTTGGGGGTCGGAATGGTGGTATTTCCAGAAAAAATTTGGCAACCCGGAATATTGGCGAATCGCTTCCCAATTATTTAAATAATTTTAGTTTAAAATAATTAAATGTGTTTGTTTTCTAAAATATTAATTATTTTATCATCATAGTTATCAACCCATTCTTTAAAGCGACGTAAAGCTTCAAGAGAATGGGTTTTTTGTTGTTGACCAGTAATAAGCGAAATATTAAAATAATCAGCGCTGATAGCAATTCCCGCTCTTTTCGCGTCAGCCGCATTACTTTTTTGTTCAAAATGATTTTTAGTAGGAATCATCAGAATATTTTTTTGTAAATAAGCTGCCTCAGCAATCGAGTCAAAGCCCCCAGTGGAGACATAAGCGGAGCAGTTTGTCAGGCATTCAATAAATTTTTGGCCGTTTAAATAATGAAAAGTTAGATTTTTGCCGAAATGAGTTTCGGCTTGTTCAGACTTGTCCCAAAAAGCCTCAACTTGATAATTTGGATGTTGCTTGCTCCAGGTGATTATTTCTTCAGAGTAACCAGCCATTAATATGTAGGCCAGGATGAAGCCATTATTGCGGGGCTGACCATTTTTTATAACTGTTCGTATTAATGGCGGACAAACAAAAAGATTTTTTTTCTTTAAATCTGGTTCCAGTGTGAAAGATAGGGCAATTTTAATAGAATGTGAGCCCGCGGTTAGATAATTATAAAATTGAAAAAACAAACGGTCCATCATGTTTATTTCCTTATCTTTAAATGAGGGATGGTTTATAAAAAATTGATGCCCTAAACAAAACATTGGTCGGTGACGACCAAAGAAGCGATAATAATTTCCGGCGAGTGGCTCGTAGAAATTAATTAGAGCATCTGGTTGTAAATTGTTAACTATTTTTTTTACCTGCCAGATGGAAGTAAGATAGATCGGCAGTCTATAGATTGTATAAAAAAAGCTAGCGATGATTTTTATGCCTTTACTGTTTTTTTTGACTAAAAATTTAGGACTTTCTAAATCAAAAAACGGACAAGAAAATTGTTCCGTGAAGAAAACTGGTAGTTTTTTATGTTTATCAGAGCCGACCACTAGCCCAATGACTGTGTGGCCATTTTTTTCTAACTTCTCTTTAAGAGTTATGGCCTGGGTCATGTGTCCGCGGCCATCGGTCTGGACAAAGAAAAGATATTTCATATTAAGTGAGCGGGTAAGGGGAATCGAACCCCTATCCTCAGCTTGGAAGGCTGATATAAAAGCCATTATACGATACCCGCCTGATATACTAGCACGCTTATTATCTTATAAAAAAATGTCTTTAAAGTCAATCAGGCTTTCAAAGGTATGTTTATTTAGTATCTTTAATTAATGAGATGTAGTAGAAGCCAGGGACTAGAATAATTGCAAAGATTAAGAATAGATAATTAAGGGGTAAGAAGATAAGGAAGAAGGCGCCGGCCGCCGCGCCAACAATATAACCTAGGGGGCCGGTCATGCGAAAAATATTTATAATACCAACTTCTTTGGCATTTACATTTTTGAAAAAATAAGTATCACGCATGGATTCTACTAAGGCGGCCCCGATTCTACTTAGAAATAGAGCGGCTGCCCAAATCCAAGGCGTTGATACTTCAATAAAGAAGAAAAGAACTAAAGAAATAAACAGAATAAATAGCCCTAGCTTCATTATTTCCTTTTCGCCAACATACTTATCGGCCAAGTATCCAGCCGGAAATTCAAAAATAGCGAAGGGTAAAAGCATAACGGCAAACATCCAGCCTAAAGAACTCCAGGGGATTCCTAAATTTTGGTTTAAATAGATTGGAATATAAATAACCGCTCCACTATAAAATAGTTGCAATAAGGTGGCCACAATAAAGACTCCTTTTAAATTTTTATTCTTCCATAATTTTTTAAAACTCTTAATCAGCTTCCTATGTTTATATTTTTTGGTAATTTTTAAATTTCTTTTTTGAAAGAGGGCAATGGCAAATAGTGGTATCATCAGTGCGGCTGAGATTAGAAACGGCAAAGCATAGCCGCCGCTGATTACTAAGTAAGCTGAAGCTAAGGGCGCCATTATCCAGCCGAGGTTACATAAGCTCAGGTATAAGGTTCTAATTCTACCGGTTTTACTATCAACCGAAGCATCTTCTAATAAAATGTCCAGGTTTATCAAAAGGAGATTGTAACTAATAACAAATAACAAAAATAAAAGAATAACCCAGAAAGCATTGGTGATTAAGGCTAATCCCAATAAAGATAAGCCATAAATCGTGATTGTTATTTTCGTAGTAAAGTAGTTACTTAGTTTTTTAATTACCAAAGGAAAGAAACCAATTATTGAGGCGGTGGCGATGTTGGTGACCACAAAAAATAAACTTAAAAGTTCTAAACTTATATACTGTTTTAAAAAACTAGACTGGATATAAGCTGGCAGGGCGACAGAAACTGCCAAAATAAAGCCCATGACATATACTATATCGCGGCGAATCCGGTTACTTTTATTTTTGTTTTGGAACAAAAACATGATTTTTTATAGTTAATAACAAAAAGGATACTAGAATGATAAATAGACTCATAACTTGGGGAAAACGGAGATTCAAAAAAATTGGCGCATAGTCTAAACGAATAAATTCTAGTAAGAATCTTAGCAGAGAGTATAATATCATATAAGAAGCCGTCAGCCAAATATAAGCACCAATGTTTAATTTTTGTTTTTTCCCTAGCCGGATAGTTAATAAATAAAGAAGGCCAAAGATTAACAATGAGCCCAAGCTTTCGTATAAGAAGGTGGGGTGAAAATATTGGAAGGCTACATAATCAATCGGACGATTTAGAATATTAATTGGAATCCCCCAAGGAAGACTGGTTGGTAAGCCGAAAATTTCTTGGTTAAAGTAATTGCCAAAACGACCGATAGCCTGTCCTAAGGCGAGACCGGGGACCAGTAGGGCGGTAAGTTTAAAGAAGTTTATTTTTTTAGTACGGGCGAAAAAGAAAATAATGATTAGACCGGCGATAATTGAGCCGTGGATAGCTAAACCACCACGCCACACAGCAAATACTTGCCAGGGATGGTTTAGATAATAAGGAATTTGCAGCAAGACATCATAAACGCGTGCCCCGATAACGCCGCCAATAATTAACCAAAAGGCTAAATCAAAAATATCATTTTGAGAAGTTTGGTAATATTTTTTCCCTAGCTGGAAGCTAATTAGCATGGCGGCTATTATTCCGAGGACAATAAATAAGCCATACCAATGAAGCGTAAGCGGTCCCCAGTTAAATATAGTTGCTTGGGGTAAAAAAGTGTGAAGCCAATTTATCATACCTCAAGTTTATCAAGTTTATAGCTAGTTGGCAAAAAAAACAGCGCCCTGAGGATGCTGTTTTCTTATTATTTATGTCTATTATTGGTGCGGACGGAGAGACTCGAACTCTCAAGAGTTGCCCCGCTAGCTCCTAAGGCTAGTGCGTCTACCAGTTTCGCCACGTCCGCATATTTTTATATTAAATGATTATTTTTATAAAGTAAAGATTGTGTTATAATGAACTTATAAAAAATAAAAAAATATTAAGTCTCTTTTTTATGGTTAAAAATAAATTTGTTAAATTTTTTAGTGAAGTTTCTATTAAAGACGTCCCTCAAGTTGGCGGTAAAAATGCTTCTTTAGGAGAAATGTATGGCACTCTCGTTGAAAAAGGCCTGCGGGTCCCCAATGGTTTTGCTACTACTGCCGATTCTTATCGTTATTTTTTTGATTCCGCTGATTTAAAAAATAAAATTAAAAAAATTCTTAAGGGTTTGGACACTCATAACATGAATGATTTAATTAAGCGGGGCGATGAAATTAGAAAATTGATTATTGCTACTCCTTTCCCCAAAGATTTTGAAGCTGAAGTTGTTAGCGCTTACCAGGAACTCTCTTCTCATTATAAATCTCAGAAAACTGATGTTGCTGTTCGTTCTAGTGCTACGGCAGAAGATTTGCCTGATGCTTCCTTCGCCGGACAGCAAGAAACCTTTTTAAATGTTACCGGCGCCAAAGATTTATTGTTGGCGGTTAAAAAATGTATTGCTTCTTTATTTACGAACCGCGCCATTTCTTATCGGGTAGATAAAAAGTTTGATCACTTTTCAATTGCGCTTTCGGTCGGCGTTCAAAAAATGGTTCGTTCTGATTTAGGCTCTTCTGGCGTAATGTTTACGCTTGATACGGAATCTGGCTTTAAAAATGCGGTTTTAATTAATTCGATTTATGGCTTGGGTGAAAACATTGTCCAGGGTCAAGTAAATCCTGATGAATTTTATTTTTTCAAACCAACTGGAGCCATAATTTCTAAGAGCATTGGCCAAAAAGACAAGAAAATGATTTATGACTTAAAAGGCAAAACGCCAGTTAAAAATATTCCCGTTTCTGCCGTTGATAGACTAAAACAATCCATTACTGACAAGCAGGTTATCCAATTGGCGCAGTGGGGAATGATTATTGAAGAACACTACAAGCGTCCGATGGATATTGAATGGGCTTTAGATGGACGAACTAACGAGCTATTTATAATTCAGGCACGGCCAGAAACTGTTCAAAGCATTCATGATAAAAACGTGATTGAACGCTATCATTTAGACAAAAAAGGCAAACTAATTATTGCCGGCCAAAGTGTTGGTAATAAAATTGGTGCCGGGATTGCTAATCGCATGATGAGCATTAAAGATATTTCTAAATTTAAACCGGGTCAAGTATTAGTAACTGATATGACTGATCCAGATTGGGAGCCGATTATGAAAATTGCTTCGGCAATTGTAACTGATAAAGGTGGACGAACCTGTCACGCGGCGATTGTTTCTCGTGAATTAGGTATCCCTTGTGTTGTTGGTACAAAATCCGGTTCTAAAATAATTAAGAGTGGTAAAAAAGTTACCGTTAGCTGTGCTGAGGGGGAATCCGGTTATGTTTATGAAGGTCTAGTTCCTTTCCGTTTAGAGACGGTGGATATTAAGGATTTAAAGAAGCCAAAAACTAAAATCATGTTGAATATTGGCGAGCCAGATAAAGCTTTCTTAAATTCTTTTATTCCTAATGATGGTGTTGGTTTGGCAAGATTAGAGTTTATTATTAATAATTACATTAAGATTCACCCGCTCGCGCTTATTAATTATAAGAAGCTGGCTGATCAAGCGGCAAAAAAAGCGATTGATAAGTTAACGATTGGCTATGAAGATAAGAAACAATTCTTTATTGACCGCTTAGCTCAGGGTATGGGTATGATTGCGGCGGCCTTTTACCCAAAAGACGTTATTTTCCGGCTAAGTGATTTTAAAAGCAATGAATATGCTAATTTAATCGGTGGTAAAGCCTATGAGCCAGTAGAATCCAACCCGATGATTGGCTTTCGGGGTGCTAGTCGTTATTATTCTAAAATATTTTTACCAGCCTTCAAGTTAGAATGCCAGGCTATAAAAATTGTGAGAGAGAAAATGAAACTCAACAATCTTAAAGTCATGATTCCATTCTGTCGCACGATTGAAGAAGGTCGTAAAGTCTTAGAAATTATGGCGGCTAATGGTTTAAAGCGTGGTCAAAATGGTTTAGAAGTTTATATGATGGCGGAAATTCCGGCTAATATAATTTTAGCCGATAAGTTCTGTCATATTTTTGATGGCTTCTCTATTGGCTCCAATGATTTAACGCAACTCACCTTAGGCATAGATAGAGACTCTACTGGAACTCTGGAAATTGCCGGCAGTTCTGATGAAAGGAACGAAGCGGTTAAAATTTTGATTAAAAATTTAATCGTGATTGCTAAGAAAAATAAACGTAAGGTTGGTATTTGTGGTCAGGGTCCAAGCGATTTTCCAGATTTTGCTGAGTTTTTAGTGGAGCAGGGAATTGATAGTTTATCTTTAAATCCCGATTCCGTTATTTCAACTACAATTGCGATTAATAAAAAAGAAAAGCAATTACGAAAAAGACGTGGTTTATTAGGATTGTTCTAAAATACTTGAGGAAATATAAAAAACGTTCCTGAAATTCAGGAACGTTTTTTAATATCTTAATTTAAAAATTATTTATTTTAGGACTTGAATCTTGGCGGTCTTAATGCCAAATTTTATAGCATCACCGTGATTAACCATCCAGATATCTACTCTATCGGCATGACGCTTATTCATGCGATCACGAACAACAAATATTCGGTCACCAAATAATTCCGGAATTTTGACTTTAGTACCAAATTTTAAGAAGTTGGCGGCGATAGTATCCTCTTCACCGTGTTCGCAGACATTGAAGCCGTTAGCGGTTATACAAGGCGAATTATCGGTTTGCCCCGGCTCAGAGTTGTAGGCGGTTATAACATGGGTGCTAGTACTAATTACGGTATACTCAGCCGTAGAAGAGGCGGTAGCGCTTTCTGAGGCAATAACAATTTCTTTAGCGGGAGTTAATTCGTTATCGGTCAGGATTACAACATTTGTCTGAGAGCTGCCATCTTTAACCATTATTTCGTTAGCAATCATTAAATCATCATCATTTACACTAGCGTTGGCCGGTTTAACGGAATCGGCGGCTAAGGCCGGGGCATAGAAGAGAACAAACTGGAAAATACAGGCGATAATTATTAATAAAATTACCCCCTGCTTTCTACTAAGAGGAACAATTTCCTCTCTAATGGTTCGGATTAGTTTCATATTATTTAATATTAGCCAAATAAAAAATCCCTAGCATATCATATAGTGATTATGATCAAGCTGGGATTTTCTTGACTCAATAACTTAGCATACAGATAGAAAAAAGTCAAGCCTAATCTGGGGATAGTAAGTGGACAAATAGTTGACAAATTCTTTTTATTATGATATAATAAGGGCAGTTAAAAATAAATTATAAATAGAACATTCACAATTAAAAAAAGATAAGAATCATGAAAAATTTAGTAATTTTGGCCTTATTGGTTGTAGCGACCATTGGCCAAGGGTTTTCGCAAACAATGAAGGAAAAAATCAATTTGACTGAAAGTCAAATTAAAGAAATTTCTTCTGATTTGAAAAGATCAGAAAAAAACTTTAAATCTGGAAAAGCCAAACAATTGGCAGAACTGAAACGCGATTATCGCAAATGGCAAATTGCTGGGAGTCGTTCTGACGACAAAACAGAAATCGCAAATGCTTTAAAAGCAACCACTAGACTTCAGAGTCAAATCGACTCAATCAATGCTTTAACTAGCAACGAAGAAATTGATGCCCAGCGGGATTTCTTAAAAAGTTGGCAAGACAAAAAAGCTGAACTTATTGCTCAATTTATGGAAGTGAAATCTTCCAAGAAAACCGCATTGGCTAATTCTGCCGATATCACTAAGTTAGTCGCTTTAAAACCGGCAAAAGAACTAAAAGAAAAAGCGGACATTTATGACCGGAGAATCCCGACTGAGGTAACAAATTTACATTATGGTCGTCGTACTCGTTCTCAAGAATTACAAGTTAATGATTTAGTGCTTGTTACGGTGGCAAATAATATGAACCACGCTATTATTCCAACCGTTTCCGAAGGCGGGCTCAGAGTCATATTTGATAATATGTATGTTGAGCCAGTTAGTTTCATTGTTAGAGCGGTTAACGGGATTGCTCGCAAGCCGATTGTGGTTGATCAAGGAAAACGTGAAGCTCATAATTTACTGCCAGGGAAATATACAGTTGAATTGTATATTAATGGTCACATTTCGGGGGCGCCTAGGCTGTTAACTATAGATGGCCAGACGGCCAGCTACAAAGGCGAACTTTGTTTTGGTTTTGTCTACGCTCCAAGATTCTAAGATTCTAAAAAAGTGCTCATAGAGCAAAAAATAAAGGGAGTATCATTTTGATACCCCCTTTTAATTTTGAAAAAATATTTTTTTGATTATCCGCTAGTTCCGACCTGGACACCGCCACTACTAGTAAAAGGCAAATAGGTGAAGATGAAGTAGGTAATAGTATAAGCGGCGAGAACAATTATTAAACCGATTACTGCCGCCTTAATAGTTGCGGTTGATTTTTTAATTTGTTCTTCATTCCCCCCAGCAGTCATCCATCTAAAGCCGGCCATGATAATTAAGATTAAGAAAATAATTGCTAGAAAACCTAAGACAACTTTAATAATTTGCGAGACTAATTGTCCAATACTGATATCGCCCAGTCCGGCGGCATTTTTAGTTTCAATTGTCATTTTATCTAAGCTTGAGCTATCTGTTAAAAGTTGAGCGGATACTGGTGATATTATAAAAACTTGAAACAAAATTAAGAGCGAGAAAATGGTGACCGCGAATTTTTTAATATTTTTCATATAGTTATCCGATTAAGGTTTTAAAGATAAAGTTCCAAATAACCCAGGCTGATAAGGAAACAATTAAGCCGATGATTGAGGCCTTAATGGTGGCAGTTGATTTTTTAACCTTTTCCTCATTGCCATTAGAGGTCATCCAACCGTAACCAGCGATAATCATTAGCACAATAAAGGTTAATCCGGAAAAATTAATGAAGGCGCCAACGATTGCACCAACGATGCGCGGCGTGGAAGCGACTGCGGGATCAGTATTGAATCCTGCTTGATTACCGACTGTTTCTAGGTGTCCAGTAAGAGAATCAGCGGTAGAACTGCCTGAATTCTGAGCGCTGACAGCAAAGGGCATAATCAATAGGCAGAAAGTTAGAATGGCTAGGGAAGTTTTTAAAAAGTTTTTCATATATTTTTGGAAATGGCTATTTATTTTAATAGAGACAATCCATTGGTTAGTAATTTTGAGAAACCGGAGCTTAAAGCATAGCCTAGTAAGATAATTACTAAACCGATAATTAAAGATTGAATACGCTCCTGAGCTTTTTTGATTTTTTCTTCATTACCAGCGGCTTGCATCCATTCATTACCGGCCACAAACATCATGGCAATGAAAATAACTCCTAGGGCACCAAGCACAACTTTTAAAGCGATGGCAATGGAAGTCTCTAAAGAATCGGTTTGTGAAAAAGTGTCACTCCCTTGGCTCACAGCGTTTAGTTTATTATTGTATTCATTTTTTTTAGTGTCTGTTAATATGGTCCCTTGAGCATTGACAATTGTAATGGCTAAAAAACTAAAAATTACGAAGGTTAATATGATGTTGGTAATTTGAATAAACTTTCTCATAATTACTGAAAATAATAGATTAAGAAAGTACTTAGCGCATAGGCGGATAAAGTAATAATTAAGCCTAAAAGAGAATTCATTACCGTTTTTGTGGCTTTTTTAACCTTTTCTTCATTGCCGTCAGCAATCATCCAGGTAAAACCGCCATACATAATAAATACCAAAAAGACGACGCCCATCATTCCTAAAACCATTGAAATTACTAGCCCGGTTATACTATCAACCGTAGCGGCGGCGGCTCCAGTGACGAATCCGGCAACTGTCGCACTATTATCTAAACCACTATTTTTATTAAAATCATAACTTTGACCATAAGCCAAATGACCAGAAATAAAAATCGGCGCCAATAATAAAATTAACGCCAATGATTTAAAAATTTTAATAGTTGGAATTTTCATGGTTATTATTTTAGAACCTGGATTCCGATAAAGGAAGTAATGGCATAAGCGGCAAAGACAATAACAATACCAATCGTGGCATTTATCATTAAAGATTTGGCTTTAGCAACTTGTTGTTCGTTGCCAGAGGCGGTCATCCAGGTAATACCAGCATAAATCATTAAGATTAAAAAGATAACCCCGACAAAAGATAAAACTACACCGACAATTTGTCCAGCCTTAGTTTGGAGGAAGTCAGCGTAGCTACTGCTAGTTTGAGTTTTAAAAGCATCTACCTGAACGGCCGTCTGGTTAAGTCCAGTTAGAGTCGGATCAACAGTTTGAGCGTTGGTGGGAATTATTAGTAGAAAACCGAAAGATAACAAAAAAAATAAAGGCAAAACCAAAAAAACTAGGATTTTTTTCTTCATAAACAAGATAGTTATTCACTGGCTCAAGCACAAATAATTGCGCCTGAGCCAGTGATTCCCATACCAAATATGAGAACCACATATCTATTAACCGGCAGTAGCATTGTAGATGGAATTGATGATAAAGGTAGCAACAGCCCAAGCGGCTAAAACGATGGCTAAACCGACAACGCCGGCGCCCAACAATTTTTTAGCTTCAGAAACCTTATCCTCGTTGCCAGCTGCTGTCATCCATTTGAAACCACCCATTAAGATGATGACTACGGCAATTACGCCTAAGAATCCTAAGGCGACGTTGATAATGCGGCCCACCATTTCTCTTGGGTCACCACCAGCAAGAGCGTTGTTTAATCCGTTGTTAACTTCGTTAATACCGAAGTTTGGTTGCGCATGAGCGTTCATAACAAAGACTGGTAGGACTAGTAAGGAAACGATAGCTAGTGAAATTAAGTGTTTGGAAATTTTATTCATATTTTCACCCCCTTTCTTAAATGTTAATAATTTTATTTTACATCTCTAATTTTAGCATATTCTTTTTAACAAGACAAATAAAAATAGCTATGATAAAATAAATAAAGTTAAGCTTGAAATAAGCGTTTTTATGCTAAAAAGAGGGGAAAAAAGTAAATTTGCTAGTTTTTTCTGGATTTTATTCTATTTCCTGGTTTTTTTGCTGATTATTCGCGGGGGATTTTCTTATTTAGATCCTGATTTTGGTTGGCATTTAAAAGTCGGTCAGGATATTTCTTTAAGCGGACAGGTCCCGAGTACCAATATTTATAACTACACCTATACCGGTAATTGGGTTGACCACGAATGGCTTAGTAATTTAGCGCTTTATCATGTCTATAACTTTGCCGGTTATGAAGCTTTAGTTATTTTTTTTGCACTGTTAATTGTATTGACGCTTATTTTATTAAATATTTTTGCGTTTCAACAAAGTAAATATAAAATTCCGCTCTGGTTAAGCGCTGCTCTGCAATTATTGGGAGTTTTGGCGGCCATGCCTCATTTTGGCGTTAGATTACAAGAGCTCGCCTTACCGCTTATTTTATTGATTATAATAATTCTCAATTATTATGAACGTGAGGGCAACTGGCGTGCATTATTATTTTTACCGCCCCTCTTTTGGTTATGGGCTAGTGTACATGCTAGTTTTTTAATTGGTTTATTTTTAGTGGCTGCTTTTATTGCTGTTAAAGTTGGTGAACGGCTCGTCTATCAGCGTCAGTTTTGGTCATTTATTAATTTTTCTAAATTAATAAGTAGACAAAAAATTTGCCTTCTCTCTTTAGGTCTTTTGGTTTCTGTTTTAGCTACTTTTTTTACTCCATATAAAGTAGGTCTCTACGGATTTTTGGCGGGTTATAAAAATAAAGCCTATTTATCATTGATTCAAGAATGGTTACCCCAATATTCTTTTCCATTTCACTATAACCAACTTATTTATTTAGCTATCGGAACTGCCGCCGCTTTATTCTATATCTATTATCGTCTTAAAGCCAAGCGGGGATTGGAGATTTGGCCTTTATTTTTAATTTTGGTATTTTTGGTTCTGAGTTTTAAATCGCGTCGACATTTCCCCTTGTTTTTAGTAGTTACTTTTAGTTTTATTGTGGAGATTTATAGTTATCTTTTTTCCGAAATAAAAATTACTTATTATAAGTGGTTAAGATATTTAGTATTAATCTGCTTGGTATTAGTTTGTGTTTCACAAATTGTAGATATTCGGCCGCGCCCCTATCCTTTTACTGATTTCTGCGCCGATTATCCTTGCGGGGCGGTAGAATTTTTACAATCTAACCCTCAACATCTAGCGGGCCACATTTTTAATGAATATGGTTGGGGCGGATTTTTAATTTCTCAGTTACCGAATACCAAAATATTTATTGATGGTCGTTTACCTCAAGTAGAATTTGCCGGTCAGACGTTTATTGAAGAATATAATAGTTTTTTTCATGGTGATGAAGATTTGCAAGTTAAATTAGATAAATATAATATTCAAACGATTCTTATCAAGGCGATTGATAAGCCAACTAATGTAAAAAAATGGGAAAAAATATTATTTATTATTAGAGATAAGGATTTAATTATTGAAAATAAGTTAAGAACCTATTTAGAACAAGCGAGCGCGTGGAAATTAGTTTATGATGATAGCGTGGCAAAAATTTATGTTCGCCGCTAGTTATTAATTAGAAGTTAAATATGAAAGTTGATTTTTGTATACCAATAAAAAACGAAACCCAAGTTTTAGAAGTTAATTTGCTTAAGCTCTTAACTTACTTAGAGAATCTTAAGGTGGAATACAGCTGGAAAATTATTGGCGCGGTTAATGGTTCAAACGATGATTCAACGACTATATTACGGCGGCTCAAAGATCGGTTTCCTGATAAGATTGATTATTTAGAGATTACCGAACAAGGCAAGGGGCGGGCAATTAAAACTTGTTGGCGTCAAAGCGATGCTGATGTCTTGGCCTTTATGGATGCTGATTTAGCAGTTTCTTTAATGAGTCTCAGTCAGTTAATAGATCCAATTCTAGAAGGGCGAGCAGATTTAGTTGTTGGTTCGCGATTTATGCCTGGGGCGGTTGCTAATCGTTCTTGGCAACGCGGTTTGGTTTCTAAAAGTTATGCTCTTTTTTCGCGTGTGATAATGGGTCATGATAAAAGCGATTTACAATGCGGCTTTAAAGCGATTAGTCGAAGCGTCTATCAAAAAATAGATAAGTTTTTAAAAGATGATTTGTGGTTTTTAGATACGGAATTAGTAGTTTTGTCCGAACTTATAGGCGCGCGTATTTTAGAAATTCCCGTTTCTTGGCAGGAAAATCGTCAGGGAAAAAGTAAAAGTAACATTAATATTTTAAAAGATAGTTGGTCATTTGTTTTAAAAATTTTAATTTTTAGAAGACAAATTGCTAAGATTAAAAAATATCTCGGTAATGTTTAAATTGGGCACGATTTTGTTGATAGTTTAAAATTATTAAAATTAAATCAAAGTGGATTAGATTAAAATTTAAACGCTGATTAGCGGCATAACGAATAGCCGCTTTTTTTAAATTAGCTATTTGGTTTTTGCTAATTAAAGTTTCTTCAATTTTAGTTTGTAGGTAGCGCCGTGTTTTAATTTCAAATAAGAAGATTTGGCCATCTTTAGAGCTGATAATGTCTAGCTCCAAATGTCCTAGATGGTAATTGCGTTCTAAAATCTGATAGTTTTTATTTTGCAAGTAAGCGCAGGCCAAATTTTCTCCAAAATGACCAATAATGTTTTTGGGCATAGTTAAAAAATAAAGCCCCTATAAGAAGCTTTATCAAGTTAATTGTATAATAGGTTTTTATTTACGGAAGATATTTCTTTAGTTCTTTTTCGGCCTCCAGTGCTTTTTTCTTTTTAGGTATAGCGCACAAGCTTTTAATGATAAAGAGCTTCCAAATTATTATTTCTAAAACCCAAAAGCCGAGCCACATTCGGGAGGCGAAAAAAGGCACGTTCTCATAATTAAAGAAGAGGATAATCAAACCGATAATAAAGTTAACGGCGGAAAGATTATACATTTTTTTTAATACCCCGCGGTATAAGCCGCTGCGTCTTTTATAAATAGCCGTTATAATAGCAGCCAGTAATAATAAGACAATAATCGCGATTAAAACTTTAAAAGCGAGAGCGGTTAACGGTTCCGGGTTAACGGTAAACCAGTATTTCCAAGTGAACAGGTTTTTCATACTTATAATTTAATTAGTAATAATCCATAATGATAGGGGCCGGCGACGAATTCCTCTTGAATATCAAAGCCTAATTTTTTGGCGGCAATTTTTAGCGATTCGAGTTTTAATCTTTTTTCCGGCTTAGGGCCTAAAGGCGAATCAGCACTACTCCATTCCACAATCATTAAATATCCGCCACGTTTTAACATTCTATAGGCTTCTCTAATTATTTCTGCCCTCTTTTCTGATTGGTGTAAAACGTTAATTAATAGTGCTTTATCTAGACTCTCGGTTTCTATTTTAGTGGCTTTAAATACTTCCAAATTGCTCCAAATAGGGATAATTTGCGGCAGATTCTCTTTAGTGGCCCGATCTTTAATTTCCGTTAAGGTAGATTTTAAAATATCAACGGCGTAGACCTTGCCGGAGCGACCTACTAAGCGGGCTAGTGGGAAAGTAAAAAAGCCAAAGTTACCGCATCCAAGTTCGGCGACTTGTTGTCTCTCCCTTACGGCTATTTTATTCAAAATTTCCGCAATGTCAAATAGGGCTGTTTTTTTTATCTCTAACATAAACTTTTTATAACTATTCTACTAAGATTTGTCTGAGGATAATGTTCTCTTGGCTATACTTCTTTTTAGAGCTAATAATTAGGGTGTTTACTCCTTTTTTTAAATTTATCATTTGGGAAAAGTCGCCATCGTTATTATTAAGTATTAGCTCACCATTAATTCTAACTTCTGCTTCTTTTTCGGTTTTGCCGGCAATTAAGATTGAAGATTCCGTAATCATTAAGTTTTTTCCCGGTTGGCTGACAATTAAATTGGGCGGTAGGACTATTTTTTTAAAATAAAAAATTAAGTATAAGAAACAAATAAGAACAGCGAGACTCAGTAATAAATTTCTGACGATTTTAGGAAAAATTAAAAATTTATTTTTTTTCAAGATTTTTTGGGAAAAGGGATTATTTTCAATTCTGTCGTCGCTAGCTTCTTGTAAAAATTTAGCGACTAAATTTTTATCAGCGCCTAAGAAATCCGCATACTTCTTAAGAAAATTTTTACCATATAAACCTGCGGGCAGTGAATTAAAATTTTCTTCCTCCAGCGCTAGCAAATAATCACTTCTAATCCCCAGTTTTTGGGACACTTCATCTACTCCTAAATTTTTAAAAGTTCTTAGCCGTCTTAATTCTTCACCGATACTGTCTTCAGAAATCAGTTTTTTGGGAGTAAAATAAGTCATGGTCCTAGTTCTGTTGTTGTAATTTTATAGTTGACGCATCTTCGATGATAGTAGTTGATTTTGCACCCAACTGGTATTCGCTATTAGCTCCCAAGGCACCAGTAACAAATCTAATAATTAAATAACTGGAGAACACAATAATTAAACCAATAACGGCAGCGATGATGATTTTTTTGGCTTGCCCAACCTTATCGCTAGAACCGGAAGAAATTAGGAACATAAAACCGCCATAAATAAACATTATCAGTGATAAGGAACCGACAATACCCAATATCCATTGGGAGGCTAAAATTGCCAGCTTTATGAAGTCATTAAGAGTATAATTTCCACAATAGGTCGCATCGCCTTTATCGCAGGCGCTACCGCTCGCTTCGGGAACTAGTCCGGCGGCCGTTACGATATTAACGGCGCCAATAAACATTATTGAGGCCAGTATTAAAGTTACAATAGTTTTTTTAAACATAAAGATTACTGGTTAATAGTTTGTTGGACTTTAGAGGCAGCAATATTAATAACACTTTGTGTTTTTTCGTTAGTATTATTAACAACCGCATCAATCATTTCTTTGATAGCATCTTCGGCGGCCTGGACATTAGCACCACGATACCAACTTTTAGCAGTTAAAATTTGGTCCACAAAGACACTGATTTCATTATCTGTTTTTTGGGTAGAAATTAAAGATCTGAGAGCGGTTGGCTTTTTGGTGACCTCTAAATAATTTTTTGCTTGCTCCTCTTTAGTTATGAATTGAATAAAGTCCCAAGCTTCAACCGAATGTTTACTTTTTTTAGAAACGGTTTCTATCCAGTAATTAGCAAAGTTGATGTTAGTTGGTGGATTTCCCTCAATTTGTGGAAATTTAGCGACGGAAAAATTTAATTTTGGCGCGCCGGCTTTTATTAATGGGATATGATAGGAATAGCCGAACATAATTGCTAAATTACCGTTAATAAACATGTTTAAAGAATTTTCTAAATCACTATTCCAGGAGTACGATTCTTTGGTGGGGTTGGCAAAATCAGTATAGAATCTCAAGGCCTCTAGACCGGGATTATAACCCGTATCTCTAGCAAAATCCGGCACAACGTTAAATACTACTTGGTTATCATCGTTTATTATAGTGGCTCCATTTTGCATCATTAATACCGCTAAGATATCACTAAATCTCTCAATATTAGCACTGCCACCCATTGCAATTCCTGATTGAATAAGCCCTTTTTTAGCGTCTTGTTTGGTAAGTTTTTTAATAGTTTGTAAAAATTCGCGATTCCAATATTTTGGGGCCTCGCTAATTCCAGCATTATTTAATAAATCTTTATTATAAAACATGGCCAAGGTATCAACTGATAACGGAAGCCCATAAACTTTATTATCGCTTAAGACTACATCCTTACCAACCACATCTACGAAGTTGTCTCTAATTTCTTTAAGGGTTAAACTGCGCGAGGTTCTAAGTTCGGGAACTATTTCGGTTTTAATGGTTCCTTGAGTAACCATATAAGCGATGGTAATTGATTCTGGCATGGGCGCAATTTTTGATTGATATTTTCTAACCCAGGTATTGTGAATAGAGAATATATCAGGACCCCTGTCTTCGGCGAGAGCATTTAGAAGCTCATTCTCATATTCTTCATAACGTAATTTTCGATATTCAATGTGGATAAACGGGTGTAATATTTGATAGTTTTCAATAATTTTATCAAAAGCATCTTGTCCATCATAAACTCGCCAATAAGTTAAGGTTATTGGTTCGGTGGCGGCGACCGTGGCTTGGTTTTTAACTTTGCAACCAAATCCAGAGGTTAACAAAAAAGTCATTAACAGCGTCAGAATAGTTATTTTTTTGAACATAATTTTAGCTAATTTATCTGCTTTCATTATAACAAAAAATAACTTATTATTCAAAGTCGGATTCGATATTGTAAGGCCTCCGCGAGATGGCTCTCTTTAACTGATTCACTTTTATCTAAATCAGCAATTGTGCGGGCTACTTTTAAAATTTTAAAGTACGAACGGTTAGAAAAATTCAAGCTATTAGTTGCCAAGTTTATTAGGTCAATTCCAGATTTATCAAGTTGGCAGAGATTTTTTATTTGGCTTGAAGGAATAATGGCATTAATGGCCGGGCAAAGCGGGTTAAGTCTAAGGGCCTGTTTTTGACGAGCTTCATTGATTCTGTCTTTGATAATTTTGGTGTCATTCTGATAATCAATATTTTCTAATTCTGACGGTGTGAGATTTATGACTTCTACATATAAATCAATTCTGTCTAGAATTGGTCCAGAAAGTTTTTGGTGATATTTTTTAATTTTTTCGGTTGTGCAAGTACATTCTTTCCCCTTTATTCCTAGAAATCCACAAGGGCAGAGATTCATGGCCGCAATTAGCATAAAACGAGCTGGTAAATTTAAATTTCCCTGGGCACGGCTAATAGTTATTGCTCCTTCTTCCAAGGGTTGTCGTAAACTTTCTAGGGCCTGACGAGAGAATTCTGGAAATTCATCCAAGAAAAGAATTCCTAAGTGAGCTAAGGAAATTTCTCCGGGGCGACATTTAGAGCCCCCACCGATAAGGGCGGCGGCAGAGGCGCTGTGATGTGGTGAGCGGAAAGGACGGCTAGTTATCGGCAATGAAAAACTTATTTTATTTCCCAAAACATTACTGGCAGCACTGTAGATTTTAGATATTTCTAGTTTTTCCCAGGTGTTTAGAGGCGGTAAAATACTGGCCGCTGCTTTAGCTAACATAGTTTTTCCAGAGCCAGGAGGACCGCTAAATAGAATGTTGTGTCCGCCGGCGATGGCAATCTCTAAAGCGCGTTTAGCTTTTTCTTGCCCCTTGATATCGGAGAATTGAATTAGATTTATTGGTTTAGTCTCAAAAATTTGATAACTAGCCGTAGTAATTGTTTCTTGGCCCAGTAGATGTTTAATTAATTGTTTTAAGTTGTTAACTGGAAAAATTTTAAGACCAGTGACGAGTCCAGCTTCTTGAATATTTTCTGGTGGCAGAAAAATTGCATCCAACCCGCTCTCCTTAGCTTTAATGGCCATTAAAATTGCTCCTTTTATTTTTCTCACTTCTCCGCTTAAAGACAGTTCTCCCGCGATTAAACATTTCGAAAAATCAAAATTAAATTTATATTTTAAAGCCAGAATACTGATGGTTATTGGTAAATCATAGATAGGGCCACTCTTTTTTAAATCAGCTGGCGCTAGATTAATAGTTATTTTCCTTTTTGGGAATTCGAAACCACTATTTAAAATGGCGCTTCTAACCCTTTCTTTAGCTTCGGATACGGCCGTATCCGGTAAGCCCACAATTATTATTTGTCCAAAATCACCGCCTCCTAGTGAAGCTTCAATTTCTACGAGCTCGGCATCAATGCCGATAATAACCGCCGATAATATTTTACTAGCCATTTGTCTAGGGATACTTAAAACATAAAATCGTCCTTGTTGGGGACGATTTTAATATAGCGAAAGCTTAATAAATTGGCGTTAAAGTTTTTCTAAATTTTTATTATCTTTTTGGAGTTCGTCTAATTTGACGCTTAATAACTTACTGACACCATCGGCTTGCATGGTGACGCCGTAAAGAATGCTAGCGCGACGCATGGAAGCGCGGTTATGAGTAATAACAATAAATTGAGTTTTATCTGATAAGTCATCTAAAATTCTCGCTAAGCGTTCGGAATTAGATTCGTCCAGAGCGGCGTCAACTTCATCTAAAACTACAAATGGAGATGGATTGGCGCTGATGATGGCGCAGATAAGGGCGATAGCGGTTAAAGCACGTTCGCCGCCGGAGAGCATAGTGACGGTTTGAATTTTTTTGCCCGGAGGAGTAGCTTGAATTTCAATGCCGGCTAAGCCAACCGCGTTGTATTTTTTGAGGAATTTAATTTTTTTCATTTTTTCTTCCTGCATCCGTTTCAGCTCTATTTCAGCGGCAGTTAGTCCCTGATTAATATCCTCTGATTTATTACCATTATTTTTAGCATCTTCCTTCTCTAAATCTTCAACTAGAATTTTAGTTATTTTGGCGGAACCGCCGCTAAAGAGAATTTTAAAATAATCATTAAATTTTTCGGAAATTATTTTAAATTCTTGGTCAAAACGACTCTTGATATTACCGTCAAGCTCATAGATTATTTGTTCTAAGGATTTGACTGCTTGATTAAGGTCCTCGGTTTGATTGCTCAAGAAGTCATAGCGAGTTTTTGTATCTTCGTATTCTTTTTCGGTTTCTGGATCAAGGCCACCTATTTGTTCTAGTTGATTTTTGCTATTAGCGAGAATCTTTTGCCAGTATGATAGATTATCGATGCTACCTTCAACCGGATGAGCTTGAATATCACCAATAGACAGTTCATCGTTTCTGATATTATTTTCCAAATCTTCCAATTTAGTTTCTTGTCTGGTTGATTCAATTTTAAGACCATTTAGTTTTTCGGTGACCGTGTTAAGATCTTCTTGAAGCGCTTGAATATTTTTTTGGCATTCAAACATTTGTCCTTTTTCTTTTTCTTTATCTTGATTGAGAGCTTCTAATTTAGAAGTAATAGTCGTGGCCTCTATTCCGATTTCTTCCAGTAATTTATTAAGGGCTGTTTTTTCTTTTTCAATACCGGAAGCGTCAAATTTCATTTGGCTTTTGGCAACTTTGTTTTTAATATCAATTAATTCCTGGTTGGTTTGATTTTTTTTGTCTTCTAAAAGTTTTAAGCGTTCGTTAATGGCTGAATCCTTAAGACGACAAATTTGCAGTTGTTCTAAAGTGGCTTGTTTTTTCTCTTGCCAGATTTCTCCTTGATAAGATGACTCTAGTTTGGTAATTTCTTTTTCAATTTCCAGCAGTTTTTTATTTAAAATTATTTTTTCTGTTTCTATTTTACCGGCATCAAATTTTATTTCGGCTTTTTCCAGTTTTGTTTTAATATCAAACAACTCTCTTTTAATTTGGATTTCTTTTTCGGCAGTTAATCGCAGACGTTCGTTAATTGTTGAGAGCCGTAAGCGCTCTTCATTAAGATGCTCGTTCACTGCTTGGCGTTTTTCAGTTAGCTCGATAATAGTTTGTTGGATTTTTTGAATACGGAGGGCATCTTCATCGCTTTCACCGGTGAGCGTTGCTTTAATTTTAGTTTTAAAATCTATTTTGGCTTCTAAAATTAATTTTTTAGCTTCCTCTAAGTTAGCTGTGGAATTAATGCCATCCAATTTGTTTAAAAACTCTTCTATTATTTGGCTGATTTTTTCATCTTTGCTTCCAGATTTGGCCGCCGCTTTAATTTTGTCGTTAATTGCGGCTAACTCTTTGTTTAAAGTCGTTAGCTCTTGTTGGATGTGGTTTAAATTTTCTTGGAGTTCTTGGCTGCTCTTATGATCATTGTTTTGATTTAATTCGCTGGTCTCAATTTCTATTTTTTTAAGTTCCAAGCTTAATTCTTCTTGTTTATTACTGAGCCAAGAGACATCAAACTGGCCTTGAGCTTCCAGATTAGCTTCCAATACCGCTTCTAATTTGGAAATTTGTTTATTAAAATTAAATTTTTCATTCTCTAAACGGTTAATAGTTCGTTTGATTTCTTCACTGCCCGTAATTTCTTTATTTATTTCTTGTAGTTTGGCAAGCAAAGATTCTTCTTCTAATTTAGGACGGCTTTTTTCTAAGGAATTAATTTCTAAACCAATTTTTTCCAGGTCGGCTCCCAATTCATCGGCTTTATTATTGAGCCAAGAAACATCAAATTGCCCTTGAGTTTCTAATTGGACTTCCAATTCGGCTTGTAGTTTGGATAATTTTTTTTGGTATTGTCCTTTTTGATTTTCTAAATTACGCAGACGCGGCTGAAGCTCATTTATTTCCCTAAAATTATCGGTGGTTCTAATTTTGTTAAGTTCTTCGCCTAGTTTTTCCAGCTTTTTTTCTCTTTCAATTTTAATTTTTTCTAAATCTAAAAACTGGGCGTTAAAAGTATCTAACTTTTTATTAATATCTTGCCACAGGAAACCATAATAATTGAATTGGGTTTTTTTCAGTTCGGTTTCAATATCGGCGCGGCGTTTTAATTTTTCTACTTGTCTCGTTAAACTCTTAAGTCGCGGTCTAATTTCTACCAGCAACATGTCAACTTGTTGGAGATTTTCATAACTGGCTTCCAATTTATTTAAAGCGGAATCACGTTTGATTTGAAATTGTTTAACGCCGGTTGCTTCGTCAAAAAAATCTTTGCGTTCGGCGGTCGTAGAGCTTAAAAAGTTTTCTACCATTCCCTGGCCGATAACACTATAAGTTTTTTGACCGAAGTTCGCTTTGGCGAGTAGCATTTGAATATCTGACAAGCGTACGCGGCTGCCATTTAATAAATATTCACCCTCGCCATTACGAAATAGACGACGGGTGATAACAATTTCCGCACAGCTACTAATTATTTGATCCAAATCACTTTCCTTTTTAATTTCTTCGGGCTGTTTGGCGTTTTTTTTGATTACTTCCTCATTATTTAAAAAGAGTGATACCTCAGCCAAACTTAATTGACTCTTTTGGTCAGATCCGGAAAAAATAACATCTTCACTTTTTTTACCTCTTAAGCTTTTAATACTTTGTTCGCCGAGCGCCCAACGGATAGCATCGGCGACATTGGATTTACCGGAGCCGTTAGGACCAACAATGGCGGTGAGTCCGCGCTTGGTGTCGTCTAACATGCCGGAGAAGATTATTTTGTTTTTATTGGCAAAAGATTTAAATCCTTGAATTTCCAGTTTTTCTAAATACATAACGAATAGGGATATTCCTGATTTTTTGTCTCAGGAAAGCTTAATTATTAAAAGCAAAAACAGCCGACGGCCTTAAACTGCTTTTATTATAAGTTAATTTATTGATTTTTGAAAGTTATTCGGCTAAGATAGTTTATATGATAATATCTCTAAGCGGAGCCCATGGTTCCGGAAAAAGCACTATTGCCCAGAAATTGGCAGAAACGCTGGCTTGGCCACGCTATTATATGGGTGGTTTAAGGCGCGAAGCCGCCAAAAAAAGAGGCATGACTTTAGCCGAAT
>DASROX010000024.1:0-31894 GCA_035646675.1 Saccharimonadales bacterium (SeqCode) | reverse complement strand
TCGCGATGTTCATACTACTCACTATGGTCGTATTTGTCCGATTGCGACTCCGGAAGGACCAAATATTGGCTTAGTTGGCCATTTGGCCAGTTATGCCAGATTAAATAGCTATGGCTTTTTAGAAACTCCATATCGTAAAGTTGTTAAAGATAAAAAAGGTCCGCGCGTAACTGATGAAATTGTTTATTTGGATGCTTTTGAAGAAGAAAAATATATTACTGTCGATTCTACTATCCCGACTGATGAGAGCGGGCACTTTTTGGTACCTAAATTTGAAGGTCGAAAATACGGCCAACCGGGTATGGAAGAAATTGGTAAAATTGATTTTGTTGGCGTCGCTGCTAATCAGATTATTTCCATTGCGACGAGTTTAATTCCGTTCATGGAACACAATGATGGCCAGCGGTCTTTAATGGGAACCAACATGCAACGTCAGGCTGTGCCTTTGGTTAAGAGTGAAGCTCCGGTTGTTGGTACGGGCGTTGAGGAACGCGCGGCGCGCGATAGCGGCCACGTTGTGTTAGCGGCTGATGATGGCGTAATCACCAAATCAGAGGCGGGCTTAATCGAACTGACCACTAAAAAAGGTCAAGTTATTTCTTATAATTTAAATAAATTTTTACGTTCCAATTCTTCAACCTGTATCAATCAGCATCCGACTGTTGATGTGGGCGAGAAGGTAAAGAGAGGACAAGTATTATCTGATGGTCCGGCGATTGATGACGGGGAACTATCTTTGGGTCGCAATGTTTTGGTGGCGTTTATGACTTGGGAAGGTTTCAATTATGAAGATGCAGTTATCATTTCTGAGCGTTTAGTTAAAGATGATGTTTATTCCTCAATCCATATTGAAAATTATACCATTGATGTTCGCGATACTAAGCTCGGTCCGGAAGTGGTCACTAATGACATTCCTAATATCAGTGAAGAGAAGTTAAAGAATTTGGACGATGAAGGGGTTATTAGAATTGGAGCGGAGGTTTCTTCCGGTGATATTTTGGTTGGTAAAATTACTCCTAAAGGAGAAACTACCTTATCGGCTGAAGAAAAATTATTACGAGCTATTTTTGGAGAAAAAGCGAAAGATGTTCGTGATTCTTCTTTATATCTAGAACACGGCGAACACGGTAAAGTGGTTGATATTAAAATCTTTTCTCGAGAAGAAGGAGATAAATTATCTGCCGGCGTTTTGCAATCCATTCAAGTTTCGGTTGCTAATTTAAGAAAAATTCAAGTTGGCGACAAGATGTCGGGACGTCATGGAAACAAAGGCGTTATTTCTAAAATTGTGCCAATTGAAGACATGCCTTATATGACCGACGGTACGCCAATTGATGTTATTTTATCTCCTCTTGGTATTATTTCTCGTATGAATTTGGGACAGTTATTAGAAACTCATCTTGGTTTTGCTGCTCAGAAATTGGGTTATCGCATTATGACCCCCGCCTTAAATGGCGTCACTGAAGAACAAATCAAATCTGAATTGAAAAAAGCCGGCTTGCCGGAGAATGGAAAAGTTACTTTATATGATGGTAAAACCGGTGGTGCTTATGATAATCAAATTACGGTTGGTTATAAGTATATGTTAAAGCTTAACCATATGGTTGAAGATAAGATTCACCAACGTTCTATTGGTCCTTACTCCTTGATTACGCAACAGCCTTTAGGCGGAAAAGCCCAGTTTGGTGGCCAGAGATTCGGAGAAATGGAAGTTTGGGCCCTGGAAGGTTATGGTGCCGCTCATACTTTGCAAGAAATCTTAACTATTAAATCCGATGACATTCCGGGGCGCAGCAAGGCTTACGAGTCTATTATTAAAGGTGAAGAAATAGAAAAACTTAATGTTCCAGAATCATTTAATGTTTTAATCAGAGAACTTAAAGGCTTAGGTTTAAATGTGGAACTCTTAAATGGGGCCAGTGGTTTAACGGCATCTGAAGTAAAAACTGATTTAGATGAAGAGCTAGAAAATGATGAACAGCCTGATGTTGATAAGCCCGAGGTAATCGCTTCCTTAAACGAAGATAAAGATAGTCAAGCGGAATAAATAATTAAATAAACATTTACATATTTATGTTAAATCCAATCAAAACCAGCGACTTTGACGCTATCCGCCTTAAACTAGCAAGTCCGGATGAAATCTTATCTTGGTCTCATGGAGAAGTAATACGTCCTGAAACAATTAATTACCGCACACAAAAACCGGAAAAAGACGGATTGTTTTGCGAAAAGATTTTTGGTCCGACTAAGGATTGGGAGTGTGCTTGTGGTAAATATAAAAAAATTCGTTATAAGGGGATTGTTTGTGATAAATGTGGTGTAGAAGTAACCAGAAGCATCGTCAGACGTGAAAGATTGGGACACATTACTTTGCAGGTGCCCGCTTCTCATATTTGGTTTTTAAGAGGCCTCTCTTCTAAAATTGGTTTGCTTTTAAATCTTGGTATCCAGTCTTTGGAAAAAGTTATTTATTATGCGAGTTTTATTGTGACTGATGTTGACGATAATTTAAAAGAAGTCATGATTAATCAAATTAAAGCGGAGTATAAAAGTAAAGTTAAGAGTTTTGAAAATGAATATAGCAATGAACTTAAAAAAATCAAAGAAGCTGGTGGCAGTGAAAGTGAACTTAAAGATGCCCTGAAAGAAAAGACGGAAAAATTGGAGCGCTTGGATGAAGATTTTTCGTCTACTCAGAAAGAACTTAAGGAATTAAAGCCCTTGTTAATTTTATCCGAACACCAATATCAAAGTTTAAGTTTGAAGTTTGGTCATATTTTTGAAGCTTCAATTGGCGCGGAAGCGGTTAGATTATTATTGGGTAAAATTGATTTGGAAAAAAGTATTATTAATTTAGAAGAAAAATTACAAGATGCGATTGAATCTAAGAAAGAAAAATTAGTTAAACGTTTAAAACTTTTAAAGAGTTTTCGAAATAATAATTTACGCCCAGAATGGATGATTATGACAGTTTTACCGGTTGTTCCTCCTGACTTACGTCCCATGGTCGCGTTAGATGGTGGTCGTTTTGCGGCTTCTGATTTGAATGATTTATATCGTCGCGTTATTAATCGTAATAATCGTTTAAAACAGCTGTTAGACTTAAACGCTCCGGAAGTTATTTGCCGTAATGAAAAGAGAATGTTGCAGGAAGCGGTTGATGCTTTAATTGATAACTCAGCCCGCCATACGAAAACAGTTACCGCCTCTACTGGTCAGAAAAGACAATTAAAATCTTTAGCGGACACTTTAAAGGGTAAACAGGGAAGATTCCGTCAGAATTTATTAGGTAAACGTGTTGACTACTCCGGGCGTTCGGTTATTGTGGTTAATCCCAAATTAAATCTTGATCAATGTGGTTTGCCAAAAATTATGGCTTTGGAACTATTCAAGCCATTTATCATCTCCCAGTTAATTAAAAGAGAAGTAGTTCATAATGTTCGAAGCGCTTCCCGTTATATAGAAGCCGGGCATGATGAAGTTTGGGATATTTTAGAAGAAATTGTTCGTGGCGCTTTCGTTTTATTAAATCGCGCTCCGACTTTACATCGCTTGGGTATTCAAGCTTTCCGTCCAATTTTAATTGAAGGTAAGGCGATTCAGATTCATCCCTTGGTTTGTACTGCTTTTAATGCTGACTTTGATGGTGACCAAATGGCCGTTCATGTTCCCTTAACTAAGGAAGCAAAATGGGAAGCAGAAAATTTAATGCTCGCTAGCCATAACTTATTAAAACCGGCAACCGGTGATCCGATTATTGCTCCTGCCCAAGACATTGTTTGGGGAACCTATTATTTAACTTCTATCAGTAAGGACTTTGAAGAGAAGAAACGGGAAGACATGCGTTATTTTTGTAATGAAGATGAGGCTTATCTTGCTTATGATAACGGTTTTATTGATTTACATGCGTCAATCTCTGTTAAATATAACGGCGAAATGTTGAAGACGACTGTTGGTCGTTTGATTTTCAATTCACTGTTACCGGAAAAATTACGTTTCATAAATGATGTTGTCGGTAAAAGTAAATTAAAAGATTTGATTCGTGAATGTTTACGTCTATATAGTGAAGATGAAACGGTTAAATTTATTGATGGCTTAAAAAATAGAGCGTTTGCCTTTATTACTAAGTCTGGACTTTCCTGGGGATTTGGCGACTTGCCTAATTTACCAGAGAAAGATCGCTTAATTGATGAAGCTAACGTAAAAATTGAAGTTATTCAAGAACAATACGAAGAAGGATTGCTTACCGAAAGTGAACGTTACGCCAAAGTTATTGAAGAATGGACTAATACTAAAGATAAAATTGGAGAAATTTGTAAGCAAGGCTTAACTAATGTTTTACCGGTTTATTCTATGATTGATTCCGGTGCTCGTGGTTCTTGGGCTCAGCCAGTTCAGATTTTAGGGATGAAAGGTTTAGTAACTTCACCTTCCGGCGCGATTATTGAATTGCCGGTTAAAGGTAATTTTAAAAAAGGTTTCGGGGTTTTGGAATATTTTATTTCTACTCACGGTGTTCGTAAAGGTTTGTCCGATACCGCTCTTAGAACGGCTAATGCCGGTTATTTAACTCGTCGTTTAGTTGATGTTTCTCAAGACATTATTGTGGCCGAAGAAGATTGTGGCGATAACGAGGGGATTATCATGAAAAAGAGCGATGCCGAAGCGACTGGTGAAGATTTCTTTAAGAAAATTACTGGCCGTTATTTGGCAGCTGACGTTGTTAATGCTAAAGGAAAAGCGGTTTTGAAAGCTGGTGAAATGTTAGATGAAGAAAACATTAAAATTTTGAAAGAGAGCGAAGCGGGTGAAGTTAAAATTCGTTCCGTTTTAAGTTGTAAAATGCATAAAGGAATTTGTGCTAAATGTTATGGTTGGGATTTGGCTTATAATAAGCCAGTTAAGATGGGTTCAACTGTTGGTGTTATTGCCGCTCAATCTATTGGTGAGCCGGGAACGCAGTTAACTATGAGAACCTTCCATACTGGTGGTGTTGCCGGTCAAGATGATATTACTCAGGGTTTGCCTCGGGTTGAAGAAATTTTTGAAGCGCGCAGTCCGAAGAAAAAAGCCTTGATTTCTGATGTTGCCGGCCGGGTTAAAGTTGAATTTGCTCAAAAAACTATTAAAGATCAGGATGGCAAAGAGATTTTAGTAGATAATCCTCAGGCTAAGATTTTAAGTATTTTCTATAAAGGTGAAGATAGCGATAAGTATTATTTCTCGGAAAAAGTTAATGAACTTAAGTTAGCCGGAGGATTGACCGTCAAAGATAAGAAAAAATTAGAAGTTAAAGTGTTAGTTAAAGATGATGAACAAGTTTCCAAAAATACTGATTTATTTAGCGTTGGGGGTGAAATGGTTAAGGCTAAGACAGCAGGTTTGGTTAAAGTAACCGAAAAACTTGTTAGCATTGCTAAGGAAGTAGAAAAAGTCAAAGAATTCTCTATTCTTAAAGGAACAATGATGTTAGTTAAGGATGGCGATTTAATTGAACGAGGAACCCAATTAACTGAAGGCAGTCTTGATTTACGTGAACTTTATAAATTGAAAGGACAACTTGAAACTCAGAAATATATTATCAGAGAAATTCAATATGTTTACTCTTCTCAGGGACAGCCTTTAAATGATAAGCATGTGGAGATTATTGCGCGCCAGATGTTCTCTCGTTTCTTCGTGACTGATGCCGGTGATACTAATTTATTGCCGGGAGAAACGGTTGAAGATGAGGTTTTCTACCAAGCCAATAAGAATGCTAAAAAATTAGCTACGGGAGACATGCTATTATTGGGTATTACTAAAGCATCTCTAACTACCGACAGCTTCTTGTCTGCCGCTTCTTTCCAAGAAACTTCACGCGTTTTGATTGACGCTGCCGTTAATGGTAAGATTGATTATCTTGAAGGTTTGAAAGAAAATGTTATTATTGGTTGCTTAATTCCAGCGGGTACTGGTTATAAGGGCAAGAAAAAACGCTTTGAATACGAAAAATAATTAGCAAAGTTTTTATAAAAAATGCCTCCAAGTATAAAAATGGAGGCGTTTTTTTATTTGTTTTTTTGGGGTAAATAACGTAAAATAGAGATATATGTTTCTACCGTTTATTGCTAAAAAAACCGCTTTATTTAAGTTACGTTTAATTGGAATTGCCACTATTTGTCTAGTGGTTTTAGTCTTTTTATTTTTTAAAGTAGTCCCCGGTGGGCAGATAACCTATACTAAAAATTATGCGAGCTGGTTCCATTCCGGAAAAGGATTTATTTATAATTTTAGTCCCGCAGCTAGAGTGGATGCCAAAACGGGTAAGTTACCGCGTTTAATCGGTGACCCCGTTTATTTTTCGGTATTTACGCCCCGTACTTTTTCTAAGGTTAAAGTCACTGTTAAGTATAAATCGCAGTTAAGCTCCACCACGCCGTTAATAGAGGCCGGGGTCTTAGCGGACAAGATTGTTTGGCGTTATGATTTGCAGCCGCTCGCTAATAAAATCTTAGATAATTTAAATTTTACCGGCAGTTATTTAAGGGCGGGTGATTTAACTCTCTGGCAAGCTGAAAAAAAATATCAGAATTTATCAGATTTTTTGGCCGATTTAAAAATAAATAATTTAGCGACCTGTCCTGGAGATCTGGCGGCTTGTTTAGCGGTTTATAATTATAATCCGGAGTACACCTTTCAATTTAAGGGTTTAAAAGATTCGCTTCCAGTAACCATAAACGTTCCTTTACGTGGCGCTCATACCTTATTTTTTTATTTAAATAATGAACCTCTACATCTGGAATTAAAATTTGTTGATTTAAATCAAGATAAGGCGGCTGATCCGATTGCTATAATTTTATCTAAGGATGGTAAGGTTATTAAAGACGTGAACTTGGCTGATGAAAATAGTAATCCGCTTAGTAATCAAGAAGAAATTAAATCATTAAATCTGGAAGAAAAAAAATTAAGCCCTGGATTATATAAAGTAGAAATCAAAATTACCGATGATATGGTAATTAAAAGTATTCAAAGTTCTGTGGATCGCTTTGTCTTTGCCGGTAAATTATGGCCGGTTTCTGTCGGAAAAGCGCTTAATATTTATACTAACTCCGATTATCTTCAAGTTAAGGCTTTCGCTCCGGCTAGCGTCCAAGATTTAGTTTTTGGCGATGAGACTTTTTCTCTGTCTGAACCGTATAAGCAATTTGATTTTCAAAGCCATAACAGCTCTCCGGTTAAGGAAATTAAATTAAGCAAAGATGATGTTATTTTAGAGACTAGCGGTGTTTTTTCTTTTTCTAAAAATACGATTTTTAACCCTTCATTACTAAAAGTTGATCGGTTTTTTAAATTAGATTCCGGAATTAAATATGTTTTAGCTAATTACCAGGCGCCCACAACTCAGTCAGGAGAAATGAGCGCCACTGCCAATTTTAATTTAATAGGAGCTTATCGAGAGCAGGGAAAATATAGTTTTATGATTTCTATTCCGGGGCTTAAGAATGATGATCAGGTTGATGATTATTTAGAAATCAGTGAAATAAAAATGGAATTTTCCGGAAGAACTCTCTGGCAGAAATTATTGGGACGCGGTAATTAAAACTAATATGAGAAAATTATTCGACAACGTAATAAAGCGTGAAATTTTTTACTTCTTTTTCTGGTTGTATTTAGTTTTGATTTCTTTAGAAATTATTTTCCCTAATATTGTTTTAGTTTATTTTAATCTTAATTATCTGGTTTTGTTAGTTATTATTTCCGGTATATATCTATTAATCAAACAATAAAAATATGGAGTTAAAAAACTTTTTTAATCCTCTTGGAGTAGCAGTTGTTGGCGCTTCTTCTGATAAGCACAAAGTTGGTCGGCAAGTTCTAAACAGTATTATTAAGAACGGCTATGGTGGCCATATTTATCCTATAAATCGTGACCATACAATTGTTGCTGGACTTCCAGCCTTTGCTAGTTTGGAGATGATTCCGGCCAAGAATAAAGCTGCTATTTTAGTGGTAATTGTTATTCCTGCTCCTTTTGTTTTAGAGGAAATTAAAAAATGTGCGCGTTTGGGAATAAAAAACATCATTATTATTAGCGCTGGTTTTAAGGAGTCCGGAGCTGAAGGAGCGATTAAAGAAGTGGCAGTGACTGAGTTGGCCAAAAAACATAAATTAAATATTTTAGGGCCTAATTGTTTAGGATTTATAAATAATAATAATCGTTTAAATGCTAGTTTTGCTGATAGCGGTGCCGGCGGTGGTCAGATTGCCTTTCTTTCACAATCAGGGGCTATCGGGAGCGCCGTTTTAGATTGGTTAAAGAATAAAAGTTTTAATTTAGGATACTTTATCAGTCTAGGTAATAAAGCGGTACTTGATGAAAATGACTTTTTAGAATATTTGGCGACTGATAAAAAAACGAACGCTATCTTTTTCTATTTGGAGGATATTAAAGATGGCCAAAAATTTATGTCTTTGGTCTCTAAAATTTCTCCTAAGAAACCAATCATTGTTTTAAAGTCAGGGATAAGTGAGCGGGGCGGTCAGATGGCTAAATCGCACACTGGGGCTATGGCCGGCAGCATGGCGGCGATTAAAGCAGGCTTAGCTCGATCCGGGGCTATTATGATTGAAAGTTTAGAGGAGCTTTTTGATTTATTGCTTATTTTTCAAGCTAAAGGTGCTTATGGTAAAATAACTAGCGATTTACGTATTTTAACAAATGCTGGCGGCGTTGCTGTTTTATCGGCGGATGAAATTTCTCGCCAGAACTTAAATTTAAAAGAAAGTTTAGATATTTTAGGAGATGCCGGTGCGCTTAAATATGAGAAGGCTTTGGATAAAATGTTGAGTGTTTCCGGGCATGACAATATCTTAGTTTTATTAACCCCGCAAACGGCTACGGAGCCGATGTTAACGGCTGAATCCATAATTAAGGTTGATAAGAAATATGCTAAACGTTTAGTGCTGGCTAATTTTTTGGGTGAGGCGGCCGTGGCTAAGGCTAAAGATTTTTTACTGGAACATAATGTTCCGGCCTTTAATTATCCTGAAAGAGCGATTAGGGCTATAAAAAGATTGGCTGATCGACAAGAGCTTATTAAATCTTTAGCGCCATTTTATAAAATGGAGTTTCCGCTGAGTAATGTTCAAGTAGATTATCTTTATTTATTTGGTTTACTAAATAAATATAAATTCCCGGTGGTCAAAACTGTTCGTTACGAAAACTTGGCTAGTATTTCTTATCCGGTTGTTTTGAAGGCAGTCGGACCGGATTTCTTGCATAAAACTGATAAAGGGGCGATTATGCTAAATTTGGAAAATCGTCAAGCGCTGGATAAGACGGCTCATAATTTTGTTAAGCATAATAAAAAAGTTTTGCAAAATAAAGCTAATTATTTAGTTGTTCAACCTCAAGTGAAAAATGGCTTGGAAATTATTCTAGGATTTAAACGCGATGTTTCTTTTGGACCCCTTATTTTAGTGGGAATTGGCGGGATTTACGCGGAAATTTTTAAAGAATTTCGGACGGTAATTGCGGATTTAGATAAGCAGCGCGCCTTAGAGTTTATTAAGAGCTTACCCTTTTATCCGATTTTAACCGGTGCTCGCGGTGCTAAAAAATATAATATTAAACAATTAGTTAATATTTTAATTGCTTTATCTCGTTTAGCCAATGAACATCCGGAAATTAAAGAATTTGATATTAATCCGCTGTTTTTAAAAGAGGATGGCGCTTTAGCTGGCGATGTGCGCGCAATTATTTAAACCTAATATTCATGTATAATAATCAAAAAATTATCGTCGTGATGCCGGCTTATAATGCGGCTAAAACTTTAGCGAAAACGGTGCTTGAGGTGCCAGCTATTGTTGACGAAATTATTTTGGTTGATGATAAGAGCTCTGACGAGACAGTAATTTTAGGAAGAAACCTGGGCTTAACTGTTTTTGAGCACCCGAATTTTGCTTTTGGTTTGTTATGGTATTTGTTATTTTTATTACCGTCTTTAATAAATCCGGAGCCAAAAACTTCATATTATTTTTTAGAACATCGCCTTTATCTGCCTTTTATTGGTTTATTAATAATTATTTCGCAAGTGCGATTTTTAAAAGAGTTAAATTACCTACCGTCGCCCAGCGGTTTATGGATTAGCGTTGTCGATGTTAGCCCTATTTTTTATATTGTCCGCTCTTCATTTGCCGGATTTTAGAAATCGGCTGATTTTTTGGCAAAGTGCCGCTAATAGTTCACCGAATGCCCCGATGCTGGTTCGTAATTTCGGGGTAATGTTATATTTTGATAATCGCCAGGATGAAGCCATCGTCGCGTATCGTCGAGCCTTAGAATTAAGCTCGGAAGAACCGATGGTTCATAATAATATTGGGGTTATTTACCTAAATCAGGGCAAGCTGGATGAGGCGGAAATGGAGTTTAAAAAAGAGCTGGAAATTAACCCCGGATATGACAAAGCTATCGCTAATCTTGATAGTTTGCTTATTCTGAAAAACCAGTTAAGATAATAATATGTTTAAACGGATATTCAGTCGTCAAATAAATAATATTACGGTAGCCGCCGCTTTAGTGGCTTTATCGTCTTTAGTTTCCCGGATTTTGGGGATTATTCGTGACCGTATTTTAGCGGGGCGCTTCGGTGCGGGCTCAACTTTAGATATTTATTATGCCGCTTTTAGAATTCCGGATTTAATTTTTAATCTCATAGTTTTAGGAGCCTTATCGGCCGGTTTTATTCCCATTTTTACCGCTCTTATTAAAGATTGGCGAGGTGATAAGAGTGAACAGCGGGCGGCTAATAAAGAGGCTTGGGCATTAGCCAGTAATATTTTAAATTTTTTAATTATCGGGCTGGCGTTTTTATCAATCATTGGGATAATTTTTGCCCCCTTATTAACGAGATTGATTACGCCCGGATTTGGCCCGGAAGAACAAGCTAAAACAATGGCTCTTACCAGAATTATGTTTTTGTCACCGGTATTCTTAGGCTTATCTGGAGTTTTGGGCGGAATACTGCAATCATTCAAACGTTTTTTAGTTTATTCGCTGGCGCCAATTTTTTATAATTTAGGAATTATTATTGGTGTTTTATATTTTACTGATCGCTACGGTATTAACGGTTTGGCTTGGGGGGTAGTGTTAGGGGCATTTATGCATTTCATTGTGCAATTACCAGCGGTTTATCAACTTGGCTTTAGATATTTATTTAAATTATCTTGGCATGACCTTAATACCATTAAAATCGGGCGAATGATGGTGCCCCGAACCATGAGTTTAGCAATTTCGCAAATAAATTTAGTGGTAATTACTATTATTGCTTCCAGTTTACCAAGCGGCTCTTTAACTGCTTTTAATTTTGCTAATAATTTACAATCTTTTCCGGTGGGAATTTTTGGAATTTCTTTTGCAATCGCTGCTTTTCCAGCTTTGTCGGAAAATGCTCATAATAAACATAAATTAACCAAAAATTTTTCTAGCACTATGCGCCAAATCCTCTTTTTTATAATTCCGGCGACAGTTTTAATTGTTACTTTGAGAGCGCAGATTATTCGGGTAGTTCTAGGAACGGGAAATTTTGATTGGCGCTCAACTTTTATGACGATGGATGCGCTCGCCTTTTTTTCTTTGAGTTTATTTTCTCAGGCGACAATCCCCCTTGTGGTTAGAGTTTTTTATGCCCGCCACAATTCGCGTACGCCTTTTTATTTTGGTTTAGTATCAATTGCCATCAATATCATATTGTCATTTTACTTGGGGAAAATTATGGGTGTCGCTGGTTTGGCCTTGGCCTTTTCTATCGCCAGTATCCTAAATTTAGTCTTGCTTTGGACTTGGCTTTATGTTAAAGTGGGAGCCTTAGATTTAGGAAATATTTTAATTGCTAGCGTTAAATTTATAGTAGCTGCTATCGCCGCCGGCTTAACCGCGCAGATAATGAAGGTGGTTGTTTGGCCCTTTATTAATATGGATAAATTTAGCGGTGTTTTTACCCAGTTAACAGTTTCTTTCATTTGCGGTTTATTAATGTATGCTTTCTTTTGCTATCTCTTTAATAGCGAAGAGCTTTTCTTGCTTATTTCTACTATGAAAAGGCATCTGCCTTTTAAGAAGGTTAAAGTTGAAGATCAAAGTGAAGCGCGCGGCGTTTAAATAAAAATTATGTTGGATATCAATAAAATTAGAAATTTCTCCATCATTGCTCATATTGATCACGGCAAATCTACTTTGGCTGATCGAATGTTAGAAATTACTGGTACGGTCGAAAAACGGAATATGAAAGCGCAATTGCTTGATGGGATGGATATTGAACGAGAGCGGGGAATAACTATTAAGTTAACTCCGGTTAACATGGAATATAAGGGCTACAATCTTAATTTGATTGATACTCCCGGCCATGTTGATTTTTCGTATGAAGTTTCGCGTTCACTCGCGGCCGTGGAAACCGCCTTATTATTAGTTGATTCCACTCAAGGCATTCAAGCGCAAACGCTTGCTAATCTATACTTGGCGCTTGATCAAAATTTAACTATTATCCCGGTAGTTAATAAAATAGATTTACCAGCCGCTGACATCCCTAAGGCCAAAAGAGAAATTGTTAAATTAATTGGCTGCCAAGAAGAAGAAATTTTTTGTACATCAGGTAAAACTGGCGCCGGGGTCGCGGAAGTTTTGGATGAGATTATTAAACGTAGTGAAGCTCCTAAAGAACTAGCAATATCAGGGGGCGGAGATTATTCACGGGCACTTATTTTTGACTCTAAATATGATACTTATCGTGGTGTCGTCGCCTATATCCGAGTTTTTAACGGTAAAATTAAAAAAGGCGATAAAATAAAATTAGCTTCGGTGCGTGCTGAAAGTGAAGTTTTAGATTGTGGAGTTTTTAAACCGGGCTACGTTTCTACCGGTGAATTACAGGCCGGACAAATTGGTTACGTGGTTACTGGTTTTAAACAAGTGGCTGATTGTCGTGTTGGCGATACTTTAATTGCCGGTACTAATGCGGGCTTTGATAGTTTAGAAAAATTACCAGGATACAAAGAAGTAAAACCGATGGTTTTTGCTGGAATTTTTCCGCGTGAAGGCAATGATTTTAAAGAACTGAGAGAGGCAATGGAAAAATTAAAATTGAATGATGCCGCCTTATCTTACGAGCCTGAGCGTTCTGATGCTTTGGGTTTTGGTTTTCGTTGTGGTTTTTTGGGCTTACTACATTTAGAAGTTTTTCAAGAACGTTTACGTCGTGAATATAATTTAGATTTAATTGTTACTATTCCTAGTGTTGCTTATAAAATTATTAAAACTAACGGCGAGGAAATAATAATTAGAACTCCGCAAAAACTGCCGGATCAGAATGAACTGTCAGTAATTGAAGAGCCTTGGGTGGCCTTGGATATTGTTAGCCCCAAAGGCTATATGGGAAATATTATTAAGTTGGCTCAAGATAAACGCGGTATTTATAAAAATACGGAATATATTTCGGCCGAGGGTGAGGATAGTCGGGTTATTTTACATTACGAAATTCCGCTATCGGCAATTTTGACTGATTTTTATGATAAGGTCAAAAGCGTTTCCGCTGGCTACGCCTCAATTAATTATGAATATTTAGATTATCGCCCGGCGGATGTGGTTAAAATGGATATTTTGGTAGCCGAAGATATTATTGAAGCCTTAGCAACGATTGTTTATCGTGATGACGCTTATCGCGAGGGTCGGGAAGTGGTGGATATTTTAAAAGATAGCTTACCGCGTCAAATGTTTGCCGTTAAGATTCAGGCGGCGATTGGTGCCAAGATTATAGCGGCAGAAAAATTATCGGCCATGCGTAAAGACGTAACGGCTAAATTATATGGTGGCGACGTTTCCCGAAAACGTAAATTATTAGATAAACAAAAAAAAGGCAAAAAGAAAATGATGGCCGCCGGTAAGGGAAGTGTGGAAATTCCGCCGGACACATTTGTAAAAATTTTAAAAAGATAAAAAGATAATATGAAAAGAAAAAAATTTATTCATGCCATTTGGTTGGCAATTTCTATTCTGGTGACTATTTCCATGGTTATTTTTCCGATAATGCTGGGTGGATTTTAATAAGCCTAAAAATATGAAAGAATGGAGTGTTTTGCCAGATACTGCCGCTGAGTTGGCCGTTAAATATCCGAGTATTAGCCGTATTTTTTTACAGCTGCTTTTTAATCGTGGTTTAAAGGAAGAGAAGGCGATTAAAACTTTTCTAAGTGGTGAACTTGATAGTCAGAATACGATGGCTTTTGGAAGTGATTTAACTTTTTATGACCCTTTTATTTTTAAAGACATGGCAGCGGCGGTTGATTTGATAATTAGTCATATTAAACAGGGAAATGGCATTGTCGTTTATGGTGATTATGACGCTGATGGCGTAACCTCTTCCGTGGTTTTGCTAGAAACTTTAAAAATTTTACACGCCAAAGTTGAGGTTTATTTGCCGGATAGAGTTAGTGAGGGTTACGGGCTTAATAAAATGGCGATTAATCAAATATTAGCCAATGGTTTTAAATTGGTAGTCACAGTTGATAATGGCGTTCGTAATAAAGAAGAAGTAGCTTATGCTAAATCTAAGGGTTTAGATATTATTATTACTGATCACCATGTTTTACCGGAAGAAAAAGATTTACCCAATTGTTTGTTGATTAATCCGGCGGATAGCCGCAATGCTTATCCTTGTCCATTTTTAGCCGGTGTTGGGGTCGCTTTTAAATTAATTAGTGCCTTGTTGATAAAGTCTAATTTACCAGAATCACAAAAAAAATTAATTTTGGAAAAGAGCTTGGACTTGGTGGCTGTCGGTACGATTGCTGACATGGTGGGATTATTAAGTGAAAATAGATTGTTAGTAAAAAAAGGTTTGGAGATATTGAATCAGAATAAGCGTTTAGGTTTAAATGCCCTTATAAAATCCGCCAAAATAAATGTTGGTAAAAAATTAGAAGCTTGGAATGTTGGTTGGCAAATTGGTCCGCGACTTAATGCCGCTAGCCGCCTGAGCCATGCTAATACTGCTTTTGCCCTTTTAACTTGTGAAGATGTTACTGAAGCTGATGCGCTGGCGGAAGAGCTTAACCAACGAAATATAAGTCGTCAACAGATAACTAAAGAAATAACCGAGCAGGTTGAGAAGCAAATAGATTTAAATAATATCCCCGATATTATTATGGGCATTGCCGGCGAAGATGAAATTTGGAATGAAGGGGTTATTGGTTTAGTTGCCGGAAGAATTGCTGAAAAATATTATCGACCAACTCTAATTGTTACCCGCTTGATTGAAGAGGCAGAGTTTGATATTGAAACCAAGAAACTGGTTCCTAAAAAAGTTTCTTTTAAAGGCTCGGGGCGCTCCATTCCGGAATTAAATCTAATTAAAGCTATTGAAAGTTGTGCTTTGGAATTGGATAAATATGGCGGTCATCCGATGGCTTGTGGCTTTTCGGTAAAATCAGAGGACAAACTTAAAATTTTTAAGGAAAAGTTGAGCATTCTGGTTAAAAGTGAGTTGGCCGGTAAAAGGTTGGTGCCAAAATTAGAAATTGAGGCCATGTTAAAGCCGGAAGATATAAGTTTGAAGTTAGCCGATGAAATAAGTAAATTAGAACCATTTGGCCAACACAATCAACAACCCCGCTTAGTCAGTTATAGTATGTTGATTGAAGATATTTCTGTAATGGGTTTTGATAGTCAACATATTAAATTAAGATTATCCGGATTTTGGGCTTTAGCTTTTGGCGCTGCCGAACAATATAAAGCATTTAAAATTGGTGATTGCGTTGATATCGTTTATTATTTAGAAGTTAACGAGTTTAATGGTCGCCGCGATGCGCAATTGAAAATTATTGATTTGCGTTTAGCAGAAAAAAAGTAAATAAAAAATATGAGTCTAGAAAAGTTAATTATTTTTACTGATGGTGGCGCGCGCGGGAACCCTGGGTCAGCCGGAATTGGCGCGATTTTATATGATGACCAACAGAAGGTTGTTGCCGAGATTTCGGAATATTTGGGCGTAGCGACTAATAATCAGGCTGAGTATAAAGCTTTAATTGCCGCTTTAAAAAAAGCGGCTAGCTTGGGAGCGAGCGAGCTTGAATGTTATTTGGATAGTGAGTTAGTAGTTAAACAATTAAAGCGGGAATATAAAGTAAAAAATAAAGACTTGGCGCCTTTGTTTTTAGAGATTCACAATCTAAGTTTTAAATTTAAGCAGATAACTTATACCCATATTCCCCGAGAGCAAAATCAAGCGGCGGATAAATTAGCTAATGAGGCGATGGATAAAAGAGGTCTATAAAAAATTAAGGGTAAATAAAAAGAGACTTTATAAATTGAAGTCTCTTTTTTATTTTTAGATTTTATTGTCGAGGACAAGCCGAGATGCTGACATGCAGATGATTTATTTTATTTGAAATTTTATCAAACTCTTCTAAAATCCAAGCTTCGGAATCACAGGCTTTAGCCGCGGCACTTAAGGCGGGGATATTCTCTTCGTCTCCGAAATCTACCGCGTATGATTTATTAGTGCTTGAGCCGCCACCGTAATGACAAGAACCGCAAGTATGAACACAATTGGTGCAGTTAGCGGTATTGCAGGTACTTAAATTACCAATGTGGTTACTGTCGCTAATTGAGGATATGCGGCCAATACCATCCGGTAATTGCGCGCGCATACAGTTTAATAGTTGGCTTAGTTCGGCGTTGGCGTCGCCAACTTGGTTTATTATTCCGGGATCAAAAGACCAGCCGGTCGTAATAAGAGTTGATTGATTGTCTAAAGCCCCAAGAGTTATGGCCGAGGATTTTATTAAATTAGGGTTTATTTGAGTCAGGATAACATAAGAACTTAATAGAATTATGAGCCCGGTAATGCTACCAATTATTATTTCTTTGGCTTGCCCAACTTTACCGGCATCGCCTCCTGAAACAAGCCATAATAAGCCACCGGCCATTAACATGACGGCCGCTAAGATGCCAGCTATTTTGAGAGCATAATTATAAATCCAGGTTAGATATTCACCGAGCCAATTAACTTTACATTGATAAGTCCCGTTATTATTGGGAGTGCAAGTCGGTTGAGAAAAAATTTGTTCGCCTAAATCAATTTGTAATTCAGGAATTTGAAATTTAGGCGGTGGAAGTGGACTTTGGGCGCTATCGCAACAACAAATAAATCCATCTGATTTTGTATTATCACAACCGGTACCCTCTTTTTCGCCGGTATGACATCCAGCCATTCCGGCAGGTGCTTCCGTTTCTAAATCTACTAATGGATAGGCAGGTCTCCAATTACAAGCGGCTTGGGCAAAAGCCGTTGGTGCCAAAATCATAATTAATAAAGATAGAGCTAAAAATATTTTTTTTACTCTCATACTAGATTTGATATTTTTTTATATTTTCGGAGGCTAACATTTGAATATGATTTATTTCTTTGTCAGCCAGGTGTTTAAACCTCCCTTGAGTTTTTAGATAGCTACCGACTGGTTCGGCTTTAAAATTAGCGTTCACACTGGAAGCGCTTAATTTTCCGTCAGTATATTCCAAAAGAGGATAGAGCCCGGTTTTCACCGCTAGTTTGCCCATCATAGCCGCTTCATCATAATTTATTTTCCAACCAGGTATACAGGGACTTAAGATTTGGATATAAGAAGGGCCGGAGGTGGCTAGAGCTTTTTTAACTTTATTAGTTATATCATCAGGAAAACCGGCTACTGATTGGGCGACATATTTTAAGCCGTGAGCGAGTGCAATTGCGAGCATATCTTTTTTTACTTGGTTAGAACCGATAGATTCAGAGCCGCTCGGAGTAGTAGTTGTTGAGGCGCCGTAAGGGGTAGCGCCGGAAGCTTGGATGCCAGTATTGGAATATGATTCCGTGTCGTAACAAACATAAAGAATATTTTCGCCTCTTTCCCACATGCCACTGACAAGCCCTAAACCGATGTCAAAAGTGCCACCATCTCCAGCTTGAACTAAAACTTTAGTCTGATTATCGCCACGATTTTTTAAAGTAGCTAAAATACCAGAAGCAACCGCAGAAGCATTTTCAAATAAAGAATGAATCCAGGGCAGACCCCAAGCAGTTTGGGGGTAAGCAGTTGTGGTTACCTCTAAACAACCGGTTGCATTAGCAATTATGGTATCTTTAGTTAAGCCGCGCATTACCGCGTGCACCGCCGATAATTGTCCGCAACCAGAACAAGCGTTATGGCCAGGGGCGAGTTTTTTATATTCTAGTGGTTTGTTATTTTGCATATTTTAATTAGGATAACAGCAAGCTAATCCGCTTGCACAATCTCTTCCTCCAACATCATGTTCATAACCGCTTTGGGTACAGTCTATAAATCCTGCGAAATATCCCCAATTTGAATCGGTTTCCTGCCAAGCATCAGTGCAAGTTGCTTGTGGTTCATTACCGCAGGGTTCATTTAAATCTCCGTCTCCAGCCCAACAGGTTTTATTGTAGCAGTGGTAGTAATTATCACCAGAAAAACACTTGTCACCATTGTCGGCTGTTTCGCAGTTATCGCTTAATTGACAGCCGTAGTAGTCATTTGTAGCAATCACTTCGCAACTATCATTTATAAACTCGCCTACATTTTGGGGGCAATCTCCTTTCATTGAATTCATGCATCTTGATGTTTTAAATCCGTTACGTGAAGGTAAGGGGACTACGCAACATCCGGGCATAGTGCATTCTTTGCCATTAGTGCTTACGGCATAATTAGTAGTTTTGTTAAAGATGACATTAGTTACTGAAAGTTTAAAAGTTCCATTGGCATCAGTACATTTGTCATTAGTGGTCATTTCCGCTTTATCACTATATTGGCAACAACCGTAGGTTGTGTCTAAGTTTATTAAACTAATTGGCGTCAACTGCAAGAGCGCCGGATTAACGGTATTGAGAATCAACCAGGCACTGAATAAAATTACTAAACCGCTGATAGCGCCAACTATCATTTCTTTGGCTTGGCCGATTTTTGATTCATTGCCGGCGGAAGTCAGCCAAATCACCCCACCACCCATTAGGACCACTGCTGCTAGAATTCCGGCTGCCTTTAGACCGTAGTCATAGATGGCTTTTATGTATCTAGATAATAAATCGCTGGTCATTTTTCCGTTATTTGCGGTGCCCACATCTATTGCCCCTGAGCCCATCCCCGGAATCGGAATTTGCGGCGTAAATTTTATAGCATCAGCGGCCAAGGCTAAACTGGCTGGCAGAAACAAGAGAGAGAAAAAGACTAACCAACCGAAAGCTAAATTAATTACTAATTTTGGCAGTTTGATTTTCATATTAGTTAACAAATTTTATTTTGTTTTGACTACGTCCGCGCATTTCTTTGATTATTTTGACTATCATGTTTTGACTAATATCGTGACCGCCTAGGCCGGCGATATAATTTTGGATATTTACTTTTCCATTTTCTAAAATGCAGGCCTTGGTTTCTAAATATAACGGCCCACCACTTCCGGGGTTAATTGCTTTTTCAATCACCGCGATATTTAGACAGCCTTTAACCGCTTTTTTTATTTCTTCGGCCGGGAAAGGGCGGAAAGTTGTTATTTTTAAGAGACCAACATCAGGAAACTTTTTAATGGTTTCTTTAATTGTTCCAGCGAGAGACCCCATGCCGATTAAAATTACTTTTGGTTTCTTGGCGCCAGAATATTCAATTAATCCATTGCCGTTATTTTTAAATTTAAATATCCTCTTTAATAATTGATATTCTTTTTTAATAATTGCTAGGCTGGCATCAAAATCTCGGCAAATATCTTTGCGGGTATCTAAATAGCTAGTTGGTGAGAAAAAACCACCCATGGTAACTGGATTATTAGTGTCTAAAAAAGTTCCCGGCTCTAATTTGCGTATCGGTAAATATTTTTTGATTAAACTTTTTATTGGTATGATTACTGGCTCGTAAGAATGGGTTAAAATAAAACCATCCACATTAACCAGCGCCGGAAGACTCATTTTTTCAGCAATCTTGTAGGCCAGCAGATGTTGATAAACAGCTTCTTGGTGATTTTCCGCGAAAAATTGTAGCCAGCCGCTACCAGCCACGGCCATCGCGTCGCTATGATCGTTCCAAATATTGATTGGCGCCGAGACAGCGCGGTTTGCGCAAGTCATTACTATCGGTAAGCGCATTCCAGAAATATTATATAAAACCTCAGTCATTAGTAATAATCCCTGAGAACTAGTGGCGCTATAAACACGAGCGCCAGTTGCGCTCGCCCCTAAAACAATGGAGGCGGCGGCGAATTCACTTTCCGCTCTTACATATTCAAAATTAGCCTGACCATTAGCTTTGAATTTAGCCAAATCCTCAACGATATGAGTTTGGGGAGTTATCGGGTAAGCAGAAATGACTTCCGGTCCAATATTGTTTATCGTCAAAGCGATAGCTCTTGAGCCTTCAAGAATTTCTTGGCCTTGATGTTGATTTTTATTTTTGGTTTTCATGTTATTTTTAATAATCTTCTTCCATACTAATTGCTTTCACTGGACATTCATGCGCACATAAACCGCAACCTTTGCAGTAGTCATAATCTGTTTTCGGTTTCAGCTTATTGTTTATTAGTATCATTTCAATACAGTTCTCGGGACATAGTTTGGCACACAAAGAACAGCCAATACATTTAAGATTATCGGTTAGTGGTTTATGGGTACGCCAAGCACCAGTTTTATTAGCTAAGGAAGTATTAGACTTCATGGTCAATTTTTTCATACTAATCATTAAAAGCAATCTCTACTGCTTGAATATTTTTTTTGATTATGGTTTCGCCTTTGTCAGCAAATTTTTTCATTACCGCCTGCTTGAGTGATTCTAAAGTTATTAGTCCTGAATGCTTGGCGAAGGAGCCTAGGATAATTGTATTGACAATATTTTTACCAAACATTTTTAGAGCGATTTCTGTCGCTGGTGAAAAAAATACTTTTTTGGAGGGCAGTTTAATGGGTGACTGATAGTTATTCGGCGCGTTAATTATAAATAAAGTATTTTTGTCAGTTCCTCTAAGGATATCTTCAGTTTCCAGCAAGCTAGCATCTTGAATTATTAAGATGTTGGGATTATAAATTTGTTCTCTAGTAATAATTGGTTCTTCGGATATCCGCGCGTAAGATTGAATTGGGGCTCCAGTTCTCTCAACGCCAAAATTAGGAAAGGCTTGGGCATATTTTCCGGCATCAAAAGCGGCTAAGGCAATTAATTCAGCGGCGGTGACAACTCCTTGTCCGCCGCGGCCATGTATTCTTATCTGTTCCATATCTACTTTATTATATTAAGCAAACCTTCAACTATTGATTGCAAGGCCTCTTCACTTAAGACTCCCGTAAAAGCTTTATTATTAATAAACCAAGTGGGAGTGCCTTGAATTTGTAAATAGTTGCCGTCTTCGTAGTCTTGGTTTATTTTGGGAAAATATTTTTGACTGTCTAAACAAGTTTGAAATTGAGTAGTGTTAAGTCCCAGGCTGGCTGCTAAAGCGGGAATAGCGGCGTTTAATTCTTCTTGCGTTAGATTAAATTTAGTCTGATTTTCAAAAAAGACATCATGCATTTGCCAAAACTTTCCTTGTTCGCCGGCACAGCGCGCGGATAAAGCTAGAAAAATTGAATTATCATGTAATGGATAATCGCGATAAATTATTCTGACTCGGCCATTATAATTTTCTTGAATATTTTTTACACTAGCATATGAAGCTTCGCAATAAGGACAGGAAAAATCAGCAAATTCAACAATGGTTACGCTAGCATCGCTTGGTCCCCAAGAGTTATCAGCCTCACCGTTAATAGCCGTTAAATAAGCTTGTAGTTGATCTTCGGTGTTGGTGGAAATGGTGCCGTTATTTATCTGGTTTATTTGCTTAATAACATAAATCCCGGAAGCCACGACAAATACTAAAAAAAAGAAAATAATAGTTAATAAAATTATACCCCACCATTTAAGATACCAGGGGCGTAATTTATTTTTATGGCGGGCCTTCATGGCCGCATATTCAACTCTTTCTTCTAAGCTCATATTTTTTTGGCAAATTGAAAAAATATCTAGTTTCCAGTATGCTTGTATTATAACATAATTTATGAAAATAATCTCTTGGAATGTTAATGGAATAAGAGCGGTCGCAAAGAAAGGTTTTTTGGAATTTATAACTAAGCAAAAACCGGATATTTTGTGTTTGCAAGAGATAAAAATTTCCGATACTACTAGAAAGCAAACGGAATTTGATTTTGCGGGGTATGAAGAATATTGGAATAGTGCCGAGCGGCCAGGATATAGCGGCACGGTGATTTTAATTAAAACTGGTTCTCAGATTTTTTTGGACATTAAAAATGGTTTTGGTGAGAAAAAGTTTGATATTGAAGGTCGCGTCCAAACTTTAGAAACTAAAGATTTTTATTTGTTAAATGTTTATTTCCCTAATTCTAATCATGAGCTTAGTCGCTTGGGTTATAAATTAGAATTTAATGAGCAACTTCTTAAATACGCTAAAAAATTAGAAAAGAAAAAACCCGTGATAATTACCGGTGATTTTAATGTTGCTCATCAGGAAATTGATTTGGCGCGACCAAAAGAGAATGTTGGTAATCCGGGATTTACAGCGGAAGAACGAGCGTTTATGGATAAATTTTTGGCGGCCGGGTTTATTGATACTTATCGGGCTTTAAATGGCGATAAAATTCAATATTCTTGGTGGAGTTTTCGGAGCGCGGCGCGCCAGCGTAATATTGGTTGGCGGATTGACTATTTCTGTGTATCCGATAAACTTAAAAAATACCTAAAAAAAGCCTATATTTTGGATCAAATAACCGGCTCTGACCATGCCCCTGTAGGCTTAGAAATAAATAATTATTAAGATAAAGATAATATATATGTATAATCACTCTGAAATTGAAAAAAAATGGCAAAGTAATTGGAAAAATAGCGATTTATATTTAACCGGAGAAGATGCCAATAAGCCAAAATATTATATTTTAGATATGTTTCCGTATCCATCTGGCGCCGGTCTTCACGTTGGTCATCCGAAAGGCTATATTGCGACTGATATTTTTGCTAGAATGCGTCGTATGCAAGGTTTTAATGTCCTTCATCCGATGGGTTTTGATGCTTTTGGCTTGCCGGCGGAAAATTATGCTCTTAAGAATAAAGTTAATCCTAAAATAGCAGTTGCTGAAAGCGTGGCCCGCTTTAAAAATCAATTAGAAATTTTAGGTTTTTCTTATGATTGGGCACGGGAAGTAAATACGACTGACCCCGACTATTATAAATGGACGCAGTGGGCTTTCTTAAAGATGTGGGAACAAGGTTTAGCCTTTGAATCAAAGGAACCAATAAATTGGTGTCCGTCTTGTAAAACTGGCCTGGCGAATGAAGATTTGGAAGATGGAAAATGTGAGCGTTGTGGCAGTGAGGTGGAACAAAAGCCGATTCGGCAGTGGGTTTTAAAAATAACCGCTTATGCCGAGCGTTTGCTTAATGATTTGGAAAAATTACCAGATTGGGAGGAGCCGATTAAAGAAATGCAAAGAAACTGGATTGGTCGTAGTGAAGGCGTAGAAGCAATTTTTCAAATTACCGACACCAGTGAAGTAGTTACGGTTTTTACGACTCGGATTGATACAATTTATGGCTGTACTTATTTAGTTTTGGCGCCGGAAAATGAACTAGTTGAAAAATTAAAACCGGCAATAGAAAATTGGCGAGAAGCGGAAAAATATATAAAATCTTTAGATAAAATTTCTGAAAGAGAAAGAACTAGTATTAGCAAGGAAAAAACCGGAGTTAGATTAAACGGAGTTAAGGCTATTAATCCGTTTAATGGGGAAGATATTGAAGTTTTTATTGCCGATTATGTATTAAATTCTTATGGTACGGGAGCGGTTATGGCCGTACCGGCTCATGATGAAAGAGATTATGAATTTGCTAAGAAATATGGCCTGAGAATTAAATCGGTAGTTTCTACAGACGGTGAAATTCCTTTTGAGGGCAAGGCCGCTTTTACTGACGATGGCACCTTATTTAATTCCGAAGAGTTTACCGGTTTAAAGTCAGAGAATGCGCGAACAGCGATGATTTCTTGGCTGGAAGAACATAAATTAGGGGTCGGAAAAATAAATTATCGGATTAAAGATTGGGTTTTCTCGCGTCAGCGATATTGGGGGGAACCAATCCCCCTTATCCATTGTGATAAATGCGGTGTGGTTGGTGTTCCGGAGGCAGAATTACCTCTTCGTTTACCGGACGTAATTAGTTATGAACCAACCGGAACTGGAGAATCACCGCTCGCCGCCATTTCTGAATGGGTTAATACTGCTTGTCCAAAGTGCGGGGGCGCGGCGAAACGCGAAACCAACACGATGCCGCAATGGGCTGGCTCATGTTGGTATTATTTGCGTTATATAGACCCTAAAAATAAGCAAGCCTTGGTTGATAAAAAATTAGAAAAATATTGGTCGCCGGTTGATTTTTATGTCGGCGGCGCTGAACACGCCACCCGTCATCTTATTTATGCTCGTTTTTGGCATAAGTTTTTATTTGATATTGGCGCGGTTTCTTATGACGAACCGTTTACTAAACTAAAACACGTTGGTTTAATTATGGGTGAAGATGGTCGCAAGATGAGTAAGCGTTGGGGGAATGTCATAAACCCCGATGATATGGTTAAAAAATCAGGCGCCGATGCCCTACGTGTTTACGAAATGTTTATGGGTCCTTTTGAGCAAGCCTGTAATTGGAATACTAGCGGCGTTGTGGGGGCGAGAAAATTTTTAGAAAAAGTTTTTGGGTTTACGGAAATTATTAATTATCAAGCAGACTCTAAAATAATTTCTCTTCTTCATAAAACAATTAAAAAGGTAACTGAAGATATTGAATCTTTTAGACTCAATACCGCTGTTTCCGCAATGATGATTTTAGCTAATGAGATTAGTGATTATAAAATTAAAAATACTGCTTTACCGTTTTCTAGAGCTGATTTTTTAAAGTTTATTCAAATTTTAGCGCCCTTCGCGCCGCATTTAAGCGAGGAAATATGGGAGACGCTTAATCAAAAAGATAGTATCTTTTTAAGCCCTTGGCCAAAATACGAGACAGACAAAATAAAAGACAAAACTTTTAATTTAATTGTTCAAGTTAATGGAAAATTGCGCGCTTCTTTGGAAGCACCAATCGAAATTTCCGAGGACGAGGCTTTTGTTTTAGCCAGTACTCAGGAAAATGTACAAAAATGGTTAGTAGATAAAAAAATTGTTAAAAAAATATTTGTAGTCGGAAAATTGCTTAATATTGTTGTTAAATAAAATTGAAAATGGAAGATTTGTTATCTAAAACCAGAGAAATATGCCGATTGGTCGGCATTAATCCTAAACGTTCTAAGGGGCAGAATTTTTTAATTAATGAGCGCATTTATAATGATGTTATTAAAGCTGCCGATTTAAAAAAAACAGATGAGATCTTGGAAGTAGGGCCGGGTTTAGGATTTTTAACGGTTAAACTTAAAAAAGAAGTTAAGCGAGTAGTGGCGGTTGAGCTTGATGATGAATTGGCTAATTATTTAAAGATTGGTTTTAGTGCCAGTAATGAAGATAAGGTTAAAGTTGTTAATCTTGATATTTTAAAGTTTAATTTACGTGAAGAATTCCCAAAAAATTATAAAATTGTTGCTAATTTACCTTATAATATTACTTCCATCTTTTTAAGAATGGTTTTGTCCGGTAATTGTCGCCCGGAACTTTTAGTTTTAATGCTGCAAAAAGAAGTGGCTGAAAGAATTGTGGCCACCGCTCCCGACATGAGTTTACTAGCGCTTTCAGTCCAATATTATGCTGATGCTTCAGTTATTAAGAATGTCACGGCTGGTAATTTTTGGCCAGAGCCCAAAGTAGAGAGTGCTATTATTAAAATTGTCGTACATCCCGAACAGCATGATGCCGTGATTGATAAATTATTTTTTAGAATGGCCAAGGCTGGTTTTAGCGCTAAACGGAAAATGTTAAAAAATAATTTAGCTGGTGGTTTAAAAATAGAACCAGAAATAATTATTAATACTTTAGATAAAATTGGTCTAGATAAACAAGTACGTGCGGAAAATTTAAATCTAGCCGATTGGCATAAATTATTTGCGGAGCTTAGCGCGTTTATGGTATAATAAAATCAACTAGCCGCTCTTTAAGAGTGCTTAGATTTCATTTATGTCAGACCCTAATTCTCTAGACAAGAATTCTTCTAATTTCAGTTTGAAAAATATGCCGCGCCCGCAAAAAACGGCTGTGGTTATTTTGTCGGTCCTGGGAGTGGCGATTATATTTTTTGGCGCTTTGCAATTTAGGAATCGAATTGTTAGTCCTTTCCAAGTTGATATTAGTGGTCTGGAAAATATAGATACTACAATTAATTTAGCCAGTAAAGATACTGATGGCGATGGTTTGTCAGATTATGATGAATTTAATGTTTATCAAACTTCTCCTTATTTAGAGGATACAGATAGCGATGGTTTATCGGATAGCGTGGAGGTCAAAAGCGGTAGTGATCCCAATTGTCCGATCGGTCAAAATTGCGTGGGAGCAAATAATTTTGTTATTCAAGTGGCCACCGGAACGACTCCAATTCTCGCAGTTGATTCTGGTAGCTTAGGAATTATTAATGTTTCTTCAAGCACCAGTGAAACTGATTTAAAAAATGCTTTGGCCGGTCAAGTTGACGCCCCGACTCTTAGACAAATTTTATTAGATAATGGCGCCGATAAAACTGTTTTGGACACTATCAGCGATGCCGAACTTTTGCAAAGTTATCAGGAAGTTTTAAATAATCAATAATGAAGAACAAAATGAAGCCTTCTTTATTTAAAAAGAAGCAGCATCAAGCTTTAAGTCAAAAAATTAAAGTTTTTGTGCTGTTTTGTGTTTTAATCTTTTCGGTCGCGCTTATCCCCTTTAAACCAGTTAAGGCGCAGTTAGTAGTAACTGATATCCCGAAATTAATTTGGGATAAGGTTTCGTCAGTCGCTACCAAGCTTTGGCAAAAAAGTGCTTCTCTGGCTTTTCAACAAACCCTAAGAACTGCGCTTAATAAAATGGCTTATGACGCAGCTAATTATGTCGCCGCTGGTCGTGAGGGGCAAAAAGCAATGTTTGTTAATATGAATTGGGGCGATTATATGGTACAGGTGGGAGATGAGGCGGCTGGGACTTTTTTGGAAAATTTTTCCGCGAATATGGCTGCCGGTAATGCCAGTACTGCCGGTTGTAGTGCTGATTATCAAACCTGTCTTACTAAATGTAGTAGTCGTTATTTAGGTCAACCTGGCTCTACTGAAGCGCAAAATTGTAACGCGGCTTGTCAAAAAACCGCTGATAGCTGTGTCGCTGGCGCTGGCTCTACTAGTGGTTTAACAATTAATTTTTGCCAGCCCTCTTCTTTGGAGGCTAAAGTTAAAATCGGTTTAGGATTAGTCTCTCAAAATCGTCCTCAAGGGCCAAACTGCACTGCTTCAAAAATGGTTAAAAATTGGAGCGATGATGTAAAAACTAAATACAAAGATATTACTAGCCCGGATTTTTTGGAGAAAATTCTGCCTAATCTTTTTGATCCCTATTCTAGTGATTTAGGAATTTATTGGGCTGCCAGTACTGATATGAGCGCCCGGAAGGCGACTGGTACTATAGCCGCTCAAACGCAGCTTTTAGGTAAAGGCGGTTGGTTGGATTCCTTGTCTATCGGCGGGACGCCGAAGAATCTACCAAATCAGGCTGAACTAGAAGTTGAAAGCAAATATCAAGAATATGCCGCTAATTTTGGTAAGTATACTGGGGATGCTTTTGTTGATGCCGCTAACGTCTTTTTAAATCAAGTTTCTATTTCCGCATTTAATAGATTAATGCAGAACATTGGTAAAAAGACTGCTGGTACGACCGCAATTTCGGGGACAACTAATGAAGGTGACCCTGGTTCCGGTGGCGGAGAAGTAGCCATCAAGGCAGTAACCACTAAACTCATCATTCCTAATTTTGGCAATGGTTCTCAATATGATATTTTATCGGAGTTAGCTACTTGCCCGGATAAAAATAACCCCGGTCCGACTAATTGTGTGATTGATAATAAGCTCATGCAGGCGATAACTGAAAAGAAAACCGTTGCTGAAGCGATTGCCAATAATTATCTTCACGGTGATTGGCAATTAACTACTGACAGTTTAACTGGTGGTTATGAAAGCAGTTATTCTTGGCGTAATATTTCTATTTTAAGAGAATATCGTATTTTGCCGGTTAGTTGGGAGGCGGCCCTGCAAAAAATTAAAGATTATAACGTTGCTAATCCAGATAGTAAAACTAAGGCTACTTTAAGTGATTTAGTTTCTTGTTTTGATCCGGTTGATCAATACGTTACTTTCAGTTCTGATTTTGATGTCGCTAATCAAGCCTGGTGTACTGGCCTGGTTGACCCTAACTGGGTTTTGAAGGCGCCTCTTAATTATTGTAAGAAAGAAGGGGTAAGTGCTCAGATTTTAAATAAAAATGTTACGCCTTCGCAACAGGCTACTGATTATAGTCCTTATGTCGCTAGCGATATCTCGGTGGTACGCGCTGAGGAATATTGTGCTGATAATCAAACTTGTATTAAGGAAAATAGTAGTGGTGGTTGTGACGCTTACGGCTATTGTAATGAAGAGAAAAGAACTTGGAGCTTTGATGGCGATTCTTGCGCTCCGGTAAATAATACTTGCCAAGCTTTTACTAATACTTCCTCTAACCAGAAAACCGCCTATTTAGAAAATACCCTTGATTACGGAAACTGTAGTTTAGAAAATGCTGGTTGTAAGGAATATTCTAATAATGGTTCTTATAGTTCAACTAGCGGTACTGTCACTTGGAATCCGGCCCAAAACGTTTATTTAAATAAGAATGTCACGAATTGTTCTTCTAAAGATGAGGGTTGCTCTGAATTTATCAGAGTTAAACCAACTTGGGGGGCCAATTTAGTAATGAACTCCGATTTTAGCGGCGACACTCTAGGGGCCTCGTCTACGAATGCCTTTTTAAATGATTGGCCACTAGCGGCAGGCGGCGCTTTTCAAGCAGAAATTGTTGACGCGGCGGTTGAACCAGGAGCTGCTAGCGGTAAGGCTTTAAAATTAACCAGTAATACCGGAATAGTATCAGTATTTTCTGATACCAATAATTCACTATTACCCGCTAATTTAGATTTGGTCGCTGGTCAAGCCTATACTTTAAGTGCTGATGTTTATCTGGCCTCTGGGAATAATGTTAAATTAGCTATTGGCCCGGCTGGTATCAATCAATCGACTTACCAAACAACTGCCAGTGGTTCTTGGCAGCATGCCAGTGTTATTGGTAAAGCGAGTAGTATTAATCAATTAACGTTCTCGATAACAGCTTCCGCTTCGGGGCAGGTAGTTTTATATGTTAAGAATATTAAGTTTGAAATGAGTGATTGGGATACCGGTTATAGTTCTTACGGAGCGTCTAAAATTTATCAAAAACTTTTACCGCCTTATTTGGAGAGCGCTTGCTATGAAAATAGCGCCGATGGTTTAAGTTATCACTTAAAAGCAGATGCACCGGCTAAATGTTCCAATTATGCCAGAAAGTGCGCCACTGAAGAAGTTGGTTGTGAACTTTATCAATCTGTTAAAAATAATATTTTCTCGGTTCCTGCTAAAGTTTCTAACGCTGATTATTGCCCTTCAGAATGCGTTGGTTATGATGTTTATGTTGCTCGTGAAACTTACTTCAATTCGGCGAGTGCGGAAAATTTAATTCCGCAAACTGCTCAAGTTTGTAGCGCCGAAGCGGTTGGTTGTAATGAATTTACTAATTTGGATGATGTTGCTGCTGGCGGCGAACAAAAAGAATATTATTCGGCTTTAAAACAGTGTGTTAAACCAAGCCAAACGACTTGCGCCAGCTTCTATTCTTGGGAGGGAACTGAAAATGGATATCAATTAAAACTGACTAGTTTGAAAAGAGATGCCAGCAATGGTCCGGACACGACTTCTAATGATAGTGCTTTATGTAGCGCCGCCATTTATAATGCCTCGGTTACCAGTCCGCTTTATAATGCTGATTGCCGTGAATTTTATAACGCTGCCGGCCAAATTTTTTATCATCTTGATTCTCGAGTGATTACTTGTTCTGATGATTGTCGCGCGTATCGAGTAACTGAAAAAAATTATGATAGCCAAATAGTTCAGAATCAATGTACGGGCACTGATCGTCATTGGGATAGTAATGCCAGCGCCTGTAACGTTTGTATTAACGGTGGCACTTGGAACAATACCCATCAGGCTTGTGTTTATCAAGGAATTCCGGGAGAAGGGAAAACTTGTAGCGCGGCTGAAAGCGGTTGTCGAGAATATAATGGAAACACCGGTAACAATGTTCGCTTAGTTGCTTCTAATAATTTTGAAAATAATACCAGCGTTTGGACTTCTAATTGTACTAACGGTATTAGCTTGGCCCCTATCTCTAATAATAAAAATGGACACTCGCTCCTATATAATAATAGTGCTAGCGGTTGTTCGGCCATTGGTAATGATACTCATGTGTTAGCGAAGAGTAGTCCACTTATTAAGCAGATTCTGGCCGGTGATAATATGGCCGCCCAACTTAAAGTTGGTAACGGCGTTTCTCAGGGAAAATCTTATAATGTTAAATTTCTAGCTAGCTCAGCTAGTGGTGCCAACGTTAAATTTTATTTCTATAATAAAGATACTGGAGCCAGGGCTGACTTTAATGGTGGGGCGACATTTCGAGTTGTGAGTGGCGGTGCCTGGCAAATTTATTCTGCTAATTTAGATAATTTAGATCACGAGGTCTCCGCTAATGAAATTTTAGTAGCTACTGCTAATGGCAATTTCTATCTTGATAACTTTATTTTAACGGAAATTACTGATCGCTATTATTTAATTAAAAACTCCAGTCAAATCCCGAATGTTTGTTTCTATGATATTTATGACACTTATCAAGGAGCCGATTATAATTTAGGTTGCGCGGCTTATGCTGATCGGTCAAGCGTAAATCATAATCTCCGCTCTTTCTCCGGTATTTGTGATTCTGCTTCGGTCGGTTGCGAACAAGTAATTAGTACTCAAAATTATGACCCGTACGGAACTGGTATCTGGGGTGACGATAATCATGATGGACTTTGCGACGCCAGTGAGCTTAACTGTACTACAGTTAAGGCCGATGCCGCCATGTATGTTATTTATGATAAAAACAAACAATGCAATCAGGCGGATTTAGGCTGTAGTTTATTAGGACAATCTCAAATCTCTGGTATTAGTAAGGTTTATTCCGACACTTTCAAGAAAAACAATCCTAATAAGTATGATAGTATTTTATGCGGTCAAGAGGGTGTGGGTTGTGAAGAATGGAAAGATGTTGAGGATGGCGGTTTGAGTTATTTCCGCGATCCCGGAAATAACGTTTGTGTTTATCGTAATAGTCAGGGGGAAAATGCATCTCAGAAAAGTTGGTATTTAGCACCAGTTAAGCGTTGTGACGCTAACTTAGATGGCCAAATTACTGATACTGAGAAAAATTATCCGAGTTGTTTAAGTTCCAGTGATTGTGCCGGTAAACCTTGTATTATTGATAACAATGATTATGCTTGCGATATTTCTTATCTAAAAACTATTGGTCTGGGCGGGGAAGGAAATCAAGTTCCGGTTCCGAGTAAGGAAGCCGGATTATGCGATATCCAGGCCTCAACTTGTAGCGAATATATTGACCCGGTTAGTAAGTTTAATCCTAATTTAAATACATCTTCAACTCCTGTAGTTAAACTAAAACGAAATACTTTATATCTTTTAGAACGTACAAATAACTCGATTACTACAACGTTTGCTGCTCCAGTTCAAGCC